>NZ_JUEE01000067.1:0-19607 GCF_000802135.1 Desulfosporosinus sp. BICA1-9 | reverse complement strand
AACTATGTTGTATTCTATTAATAGATAGAATATTCTACTTATAGGAAATGAATGACTACATGAAAAAGACAAAAAAGAGTATGGCCACTGTAGTAAAAAGAACCCCGAAACACGGGGTCTTTTTGCTGAAATTCCAAACCATTAAGTTATAATACTTGTAAATCTACTTTAATAATATAAAAAATGGGGCTAGTTAATGATTGAACAATTTAATATTCAGACAAAAGGTCTTAAGCTTGGTGGATACATAATACTCCTGTTTTCCTCTCTGCTCTTCGGAGGGAATGTTGTAGCAGCTCGATTGATTGCAGGAGATATCCCACCAGTCGCTTTGGCTGTTATGAGGGGGCTGTTCGGACTGTTAGTATTATTTCCGTTAGCCCGGCGTTCCCTACGTCAAAGTACTACCCCGAGCAGGCAAGATTTATATCGTTTTGCGCTGATGGGATTTCTCGGGATAACGGTCGCTTATGGGGCATTTTTATGGTCAATACAATATAACTCAGCTACAAATGTGTCTGTTTTTTTCGCTACAACTCCGGCAATGACCATTGCACTCTTAGCCCTTGGCTGGGGAATCGTTCCCTCAAAGTTACGAGTGCTTGGAATTGCGCTTTCCTTTTCAGGTCTCTTAGTCGTTATTGCTCAAGGGTCTTTAACTCGGCTGCTTACTTTAAACTTAAGTCCGAGTGATCTGGTTATGCTGCTAAATATTCTAAGTGTCTCATTATTTTCAATCCTCGGTGAAGGAGTAATGACAAAATTCTCACCGTTAGTAACCAGTGTCTATTCCCTCTTCTTCGGAACAATTTTCTTGTTACCTTATGGAATATGGGAAATGTTCCACACAAACTGGCATTTTACTGGCGCAAGTATGTTAGTCTTACTGTATATGGGGTGTGTCGTTACTGGGATAGCAGTCTTGTTAAATTTTGAGGGAATCAGCCGAATTGGCAGCGGAAAAGCCGCTATCTTTGGGAATCTGGCACCCATTTTTGGGATATTATTAGCTTGCATTTTCCTCGGGGAACGTTTAGCCTTATATCACTGGGTTGGGGTTACTTTAGTACTTACTGGGATTGGTTTATGTCTATGGCCCTGGAATTCCAAGAAAGAATGATAGGGTTATTAATGAACATTATGATTCAATGATAATACGGTGCTATAGATCAAAGGACATTAAGTTGTGGGAAAAAAGAGGCAAAACGGGCATACTAATCCCCAAGTAAGGGGGAGGGATATGTGTGTCTGAACTCGACAGGAAATTAAAACAAATCGAAGAATTACGCTTTAAGATGCTTAAGATAAAAGAGGGTAAATCTTTCACTGATCCGGAAGTCTTAGCTGCTAGTCAGAGGTTGGATATTGATTTAAATAAGTATCATGACTTGATCATCAAAATGAAAAAAGGTGAGAACTATTGAAGCACCTGAAAACTTCACATATTCTTCACATCAAGGTCACGGAAAGGTAACAAATATAGATTATGATAAATACAATCAAGGACCTCAGAACTATATTATGGAGAAAGAGATGTATATATAGAATGAAATTAATTATTATCTTAGTTTTAGTAGGTATGATTCCATCCTTGTTACGGACCTTACCAAGCGTTGATGAGTACACAGAATAATTATAATTATGATAAAAGCACTTAAAACCGTCTCCGCAAATCCCCTTCGTGGGGATTTTTTATGTTTATATACAAAAAAGGCAATTTTACTAGTTAACATTCCTCTTGTTTTTGATTATGTTGATAACGGTTGCAGTCTGTGCTAGGGTTAACATAGCGAGAATTAAGAGGTGGATTATATTCTCAAAAAATGACGCAGAATGATGACTGCTAACCATGTGAGGACGATTGTTAAGGAGAAGGTAAGAAATGGATGAGTCTTTTAAGGTAAAACGGTTAACACGCTTATATGAAAGTTGTAACCGATGCGGTTTGCCTGTATTAACTTGCATATGCAAGATTGTTTCTCCCATCAACACTAAAGCGAAATTTTGGATCATTGCGAGTAAGCGAGAATTATATAGGCCTTCAAGCACGGGAAGGTTGCTGAAGTTAATAAATCCTAACTCAACTGAGATTTTTTTATGGGAACGAACCCATCCTTCACTGAAACTGTTAGAAAATATCGCTAATCATCGAGGGAAAACTTATTTAGTGTTTCCAGCAGAGAGTGAGGAATTAGCGGCCAAAACAGTTAATAAGGTTGAAGAAGGAGCCGGCGCATTTATTCTTATTGATGGTACATGGAAGGAAGCGAGAAGGATATTTCGGAAGAGCGACTATTTAAAGGATTTACCGCTTGTTTCCCTTAAGCCTGCTTGTGAATCTAAATTTAGCTTGCGACGAGGGAGCGTTGAAGGTACTCTATGTACTATTGAGGCTGCAATGGAAATTCTTAAGTTGACTGATGAGATAGAACAAGAGCAGATTATGGGGGAATATTTTAACGTATTCCTTAAACATTTTAAAGCTGGCGTAAGCTCGCACTTACCGAGAGATTATGTAAGTAGTACGTTCAATTTTGAAGAGGATTATGGTGATAAGTCGTGAAACAAATTGTAAAACAGGTTGTCAGGTTATTCATCGGCATTTTTCTGTATGCGGTGGGAATTGTTTTAACGATTAATGCTAACTTGGGTTTGGCGCCGTGGGATGTTTTTCATCAGGGTATGACAAAGCTTATCAGCATTACGATGGGTGAGGCTAGCATTGCTGTTGGGATAATCCTAGTCATTTTCAACTCTGTTCTAGGAGAACGACTTGGGTGGGGAACCTTATGCAACATGTTATTCATTGGGCTCTTCATAGATTTGTTAATGCTAAACCATATTATTCCGATTGTTCATGGAATAATACTAGGTGTAGTAATGATGTTTTTGGGGATGGTTGTCATCGGGGTTGCCAGTTATTTTTATATTAGTGCAGAACTGGGTTCCGGACCAAGAGATGGTTTAATGATTGCCTTAACAAAAAAGACCGGTAAATCTGTGCGGTTTATACGGAATGCTATTGAATTAAGTGCACTTATGGTAGGTTATCTGCTAGGTGGTTTTGTAGGGATTGGAACCTTAATCATGGCCATCGTCTTAGGATATATTATTCAATTTACCTTCAAAGTTTTCAAATTTGATGTAAGACGTATCAGGCATCGATTCATCGATCAAGATTTCAAGGATCTAAAAGAAAAGCTAGCTAAAAGGAAATTATCTAATCTGGATCTCTAAAACATCTAAAATGGTCTACTAAAACTTAAAGTGCATAGAAAAATACCACAATTCAAATGCTAGACACTAAACAGGCAACTGTTTAACTTTAAGCGGAGGTGTTACTATGCGAGAATGGAAGGATTTAACCAAAGATGAGAAAGAGATCATTACAACCATGAAAACGCAGAATATTACCCCTGAAGAGCTAATCCAAAGGATGGTTAACTCTGGGAGAATGAGTGAGCAGGCCATTGAAGGCCTAAAAAAGGCCCTAGAGGATGTCAAACCGTTTTTTGTACACTAGAAATTAAGTAGAATTAGTACATAAGCTTAAAACTAAAGTTTGCTTAAATAAACTTAGCAAACTTTAGTTTTAACCACGTACGACAAGAGATCTCCTACCTTCTTTAATAAGGTCTTAGGGTTTGACAACTCTGCGTAGATAAATTTAAGGTCTCTATGGCAACAAGTGCTAAAAGGGAAATGATAAACCCTTCGGTTTTTCTTATCCCTTTTAATCGTTCTTGAGTGTAGGACTTAGTAATGGATTGCTACTTAATCAATTCCGAGACACCCACTTCTTGTAAGTGGGTGTTCCTTATTCTGCTTCGGTGGGGGTAGATATCCTACGGACTACAGTGTTCTTTTGGGGTTAGCCCTTCGGCATTAGTCTCCACCGGAGACTAATGTCTCCTTCGCCGCGAAGTATTCCTTTTGGGATTAGGCGGCTCGGCGAAACCTATCCTCAGCGCGATCGTATTCGTTAAGGGCCATGTGCTTCGGCGATACTCTATCCTACGCCGGTAAGCATTTCTTTTGGGATCGCTGCTTCGGCGATACTCTCCACTGGAGACTATCGTCACAGGAAACTTTCGTCACCGAAGTCTCGATGTTCAGCTTTAGCTGAACGAGTTCACTCTAGGGTTAAAAAAAGTTCTTTCAACGATATGAATCTTATTAATGCGTTTTATAGTATAATGCTTTCCAGAAGCTAAAAGCACCTTTGGTATTAGTATACGTTAGCGGGGGGTTATGATGATTGACACGGATAGTTCGATTTGTCCGAAAGAAAGGCCAAGGGCTTTACTGCTTTTAGCTGTAACCGCAACATTGTGGAGTCTCGGGGGATTACTTATAAAGTCTGTCGATACTAATCCACTGGCTATTGCAGGTTCAAGAAGCGCTATCGCGGTGGTTTTATTCCTTCTAGTACTAAAAAAACCTAAGCTTACTTGGTCTTATGCTCAAATTGGGGCAGCTTTAGCCTATGCCGCGACCTCGATTTTGTTTGTTACAGCAACCAAAACGACGACTGCTGCAAACGCTGTTCTGCTTCAATTTACCGCACCAATCTATGTTGCCTTATTTAGTGCATGGCTATTAAAAGAAAAAACAAAGTTATTGGACTGGATCACGATTTTTCTCGTTATGGGCGGTATGGTCTTGTTTTTTTTAGATAATCTAAGTACTAAGAGTATTCTGGGGAATGGCATTGCGGCAGCGAGCGGTGTCAGCTTCGCATTATTTATTATTTTCATGCGCATGCAAAAGGACGGGTCTCCGTTAGAATCTGTATTGCTCGGCAATATAATCACCGCAGCAATCGGGCTCCCATTTTTAACCCAAGCTGTACCTGATACATCTGGATGGGTGTACTTAATGATTTTAGGTATTGTCCAGCTAGGGATACCCTACATTCTATTTTCTAAGGCTATAAAGCATGTAACAGCCTTGGAAGCAATTCTTATACCTGTTATCGAACCACTCTTGAATCCGGTCTGGGTATTTTTGTTGTTAGGCGAAGCTCCAGGACTTTTAGCCATGCTAGGTGGTTTCATAGTGCTTTTAGCGGTTACTGTGCGATGTATCCTAACAGCACTGCCTTCGTCCACAAAAGAAGTGGCTCGTAGTAGCTAAGGCTGGACCAGGATTAAGCGAAGATCTGGTCCAAGGGGGATAAGTCTCCCGATCGTTGGAGCGAGGCATCCTAGGGCCGTTCTCAAACATAGTCAAAGCAGGCTTCTATTTTTGCTCAGTTTCAGTTTCAGTGGCAGTGTCAGAGTCTGAGTCCTTTAATAGAATATTTGAGTCACTGTTTTTGAGTAGGGGAGTTTGATTATTTAATTCGCTGATTTTTTCTTCTAAAATCTTTACAGCAATATTTAATTCTCGTATTTTTAAAGCTGACTTAATCTTACTGAAAAACCCTAAAAATGTTGCCGTCAATGCTCCAAGAAATGCAGATAAGAGAATAACTAAGGATTGTGATAGTTCATAATCAACCCAATAAAGTTTTATAAGTACTACATTAGAATTTAATACTGCAAATATAGCGACTAGCATTGAGAAGAATAATGAAACTATAAACCAAACCCGCATAGTTTTGCTTCCTTTCTAATACAGAATTCTTTGCTAAATTATAACATAAAATTGTATTCTCGATGGAAAATAATGTCGACGGTTGCTGGAAATTATGTTAAGAGTGACAACTTGGCGGACAATTTATTTATTTATTAAAAAAGGCTCCTCAGTTCACTGTGAACTGAGGAGCCTTTTGAATGATCTGTTATTAGTCTAAAAGAGTTATTTTGGAAGTTTTGCAAGTCTACTGTTATTCGTTGCAAGAATATAGATTACACCAGCCCATATCGCTGCAACAATAATCGTTCCGGCATTGAAGAACCCTCTTTGTGCAGTATAGAGAATCGAATAACCAAGCGCACCTGGGAGTAAAGCGTAATATGCGAAGACGACCATTGTCTTACGGATAACATAGCCTTCTTTGCCAAGCAGACCTACAACAGCTGAAGCGGCGACAACGTTGTGTACGCAGATGACATTTCCTGCGGCTCCACCCACTGCTTGCAGTGCTACGATCCAAGTTGGGTCTACTAAAATTCGTTCCCCTACACCGAACTGGAACAAGGAGAACATCATGTTGGAAACCGTGTTACTTCCAGCAACGAATGCACCAAGTCCACCAATCAAAGGAGCAAAGATTGGCCATGCTGATCCAGCTAAACCAGCAACCGCTTCTGCAAGCATAATCGGCATACTATTAAGTCCAGCTGCTCCACCTTTTGAATTCATGAACACTTGAACCATGGGGACTGTGAAGATGAGGGCGGAACCTGCGCCCAGCATCGTTATTGCGGAGGCTTTCCATGCTCTAGCATAAGCTTTCCCATCCATTTTATGGATGATGTACGTAATGAGGGAAACCAGGATAAAGATGGTACCGGGTAAATAAAGAGGTTGGAAGGAGGCTGAGATGCCTGTTCCGAAAATTTTAGGCCAAGAAACAGTCCAAAGCTTGGACCATTTTAATATAGGTAAGAATGAGAGTCGAGAGAGAACAAGGAAAGAACCAACGAGGATATAGGGCATCCAAGCCATTAGACCGCTCATCCTAGTCTTAGCGGAGATATCCTTAATCTCGATCGCACCAGACCATTCGGGTTCCCATTTGTCTTTTGCTTCGAAATCCCAAGCTTCTCCTTTAGGCATGAGGAAGCCATTCTTAGCAGCAGTAACGACAATTGCGAGACCAGTTAGTCCACCAAAAATGGAGGGGAACTCGGGTCCGAGCAAGTTAGCTGTGATAAGGTAAGGAATAGTCATGGAGAAGGCTGAGAAAAGTGCAAATTTCCAAATTTTAAGGCCTTCACTAAAGGATCTGTTTTTACCAAAGTAGCGGGTCATGAAAGCCACGACGAAGAGAGGAATAAGGGCACCTGCAGCAAAGTGAAGGAAAGCAACTTTGGTCGCGACGGCTACTCCAATGAATGTATTCCAGTCGGTAAATCCTAAAGAGGCGGCATAAGCTTGTAATTCAGGAGTTTTAAGTCCTGTGCTGACTCCGACGAGCATGGGTGTTCCAACCGCTCCGAAAGAAACCGGGGTACTCTGAATCATCATTCCAGCGACGACGGCAGCCATAGCAGGGAAGCCAAGTCCGACCATCAAAGGAACAGCAACCGCAGCAGGAGTACCGAATCCTGATGCACCTTCAATAAAGGAACCAAAGAGCCAAGCCACAATGATAACTTGAATTCTTCGATCGGCGGTGATTCCGGTGAAGCCTCTGCGAATGGCCTGAATTGCTCCACTTTCTTGTAATGTATTTAAGAGAAGAATGGCACCAAAAATGATGTATAAGAGTGTACCAGCAACAATAACTCCGTTAACAGATGCTGCAGCTACTTGAGCACCGGGGATTTTCCAAACAAAAAGTGCGAGTACCACTGCTGTGACATACGAGATCGGCATAGCTTTGCTTGCGGGCCATTTCAACCCTACAAGAAATAATCCAACAACAGCAATAGGGAGTAAGGAAAGAAGGGCTAATAATCCATTGCTCATTAAGAAACCTCCTAATTTTTTTTTATTAGCTAAAATAAATGCTTAATGGAGAATTTGAACTGATCACCCCCTTTCAAAAATAGGAACCATTCAATGATGATTTAGAACCGTTGAATGGTTGACCTATCATACCAGTAAGGCCAAAAAAAAATCAGATATGTGTGTAGACATATAGTATACTAAATCAAAAATATTTTCAATAATTGAGTTTATTTTCACTAATGAATAATCTAAATAGAAAGTTATAATATTTAGAAAAGTTTCATTTAGATTCTCTTATGTAGCGTTTCACTAAATGAGCATATAAAAAAGGTTAGTTCAGAGTCCATTAACGCGCAAACTAACCTTAAACTTAGTTCTGGTACAGCGAGGACTTAATACTTAAGCATTTTTCATGCGCTAGACCTAAATTGATGGAAATAACCTAGAACGAATTATAGGAATTATTATTACCTAACGTTTAGGTAAACTGAAATATTGAAATTAGCTTAACTCCTATCATAGGACCCTTCAGTTTCTGCGGTTGTTTAGTTATTTCATTATCTTTTAAGTCTTAATAAAAGTTCGCCTTACTGTCTCGTAGTAGGGATTGACCCATAAAATAATTTATTTTTCCTAAGTAAAAACACTTGGAAAAGATAGGCTATATCTGATAATATAACCAATAGAGTGATTAATTCTAGAATGTCAGCAAATGGTTTAGAAACACAGATCGTAGTTTGTTTGTTGATGCATTTTTGATATCTGGGGGGGTAATACAGATGGACACCAGTTCCCGTGTAAATCACCTGTTCGCTAAAAAGTCTCCTCTTGGCAGGAACTTGCCTGTAAGTAAACTAATCGAAATTGCCTTAGAGCGAAAGGAAGGAATACTCTCTAATACAGGAGCACTTTGTTGCACTACTGGAAACTATACAGGCCGCTCACCAAAAGACCGCTTTATTGTAGACGAGGCTTCTGTTCATGATCAAATTGCTTGGGGAAGTGTTAATAAGTCGATCAGCCCAGAGTGTTTTGATAACCTATACCGACGAGCTCTGGACTATTTAGAAACAAAGGAGTATTTTGTATTTGACGGGTTCGCTGGAGCAGATGCCAAATACGGTATACCAATAAGAGTGATTAATGAGTATGCCTGGCATAACATCTTTGTTCAGCAGTTATTTATCAGACCAACCGTTGACCAATTGGAGGAGCATCAACCTGAATTCACCATGATTTGTACGCCAGGGCTCACAGCCGATCCGGGAACTGACGGCACTAACTCAGAGGCATATATTATTCTTTCCCTTGAGAAAAAAGTAATTATCTTAGGGGGTACAGAGTACGCCGGTGAAATGAAAAAATCAATTTTTAGTGTACTTAATTACTTAATGCCTTTTCGTGAAGTATTACCTATGCATTGCTCGGCAAATGTCGGAGCCGACAGGGATGTGGCACTCTTCTTTGGTCTTTCAGGCACGGGCAAAACCACTCTGTCAGCTGATCCCCAGCGCAATCTGATTGGCGATGATGAGCACGGTTGGTCCAGAAACGGAGTCTTCAATTTTGAAGGAGGTTGCTATGCTAAATGCATTAACCTATCTCAAGAGCAGGAACCTCAAATTTGGAACGCCATTCGGTTCGGGACAGTTATTGAGAATGTTATTGTAAATACTGATTCTAGGGAGCCAGATTACAGTGACAACTCTCTTACTGAAAACACACGAGCCGGTTATCCTGTCACTTATATTGATAAAGCCTTAATACCGGGTCTGGCCGGCCATCCCAGTGTGGTTGTGTTTTTAACCGCGGATGCCTTTGGAGTATTACCGCCGATCGCGAAACTTAACAAAGAGCAAGCCATGTATCATTTTCTATCGGGTTACACATCAAAGCTCGCTGGTACCGAGCGGGGAGTCACTGAACCCCAAGTCACATTTTCTACATGTTTCGGGGAACCATTCCTACCATTAAACCCAGCCGTTTATGCGGAAATGTTGGGAAGTCGCATCGATGAACATCATTCTAAGGTATATTTAGTGAATACTGGCTGGTCCGGTGGACCGTATGGAGTTGGTAAACGCATGAACCTGGCTTATACCAGAGCTATAATAACAGCTGCTTTAAATGGAGAGTTAGAGAAGGTTGGATATAGTCCTGATCCTGTCTTTGGCATTCTCATTCCAGAAGAGGTAACTGGGGTGCCAGTTGAAATCTTAACTCCACGTAATACTTGGGAAGATACTGAGGCTTATGACAAAACTGCACACTCTCTCGCGGAGAGCTTCCGCCAGAATTTTGCTAAATTTAGGGACGTTTCAGCCGATATCCGTTCCGCTGGTCCTTAAGCTCATTTGGCAATATTTTTATGGTATTCGAGGCAGTATGGGTTTTACTGCAGCTTTACTTGTTTCAGGAATAGATCGTGAAAAGTATTTCTAAATTGAGGAGGTGTGGCAATTCACACCTCTTTTTCTATACTAGTCAGGCCCCCATGCCGCTCCGCACTACCACTGAGGAAAGCCTTGCTATCCCTCAACTACGTCTTTTAGTGAAAAGGACCATGATCGACAAAGATCATGGTTCCTTGAAAGGTTATTTATTGGTACTGTGCTGCTTATTGGGTAACTTTTTGCCTGGATTCCCTTTACCTTGATGCTTCTTATTTTCTGCGGCTTTCTCCTGTGTATCGTGTATTTTCTCTACCTTATCCATAATTACCCTCCTTGCTTAAGAGCCTTTTCTTACTTTAACCACCCGTCCCGAAAAACATGCAGTTACAAGCGAGGGTTTAAAGGCCCGTTTTGATTTTGTCGAATGAAAATTAGAATCCGTGAAATATTGACTATAAAAAAGCCTAAGGAAGGTGATACCATGAAGTTTAAGGAGTTTACTTATCAACGTCCGAATTTATTGGAAGTGGAAACCAAGTTTACTGGGCTATTAGCTAAATTTGATCTGGCTGAAGATGTGGAACAACAGGACCTGCTGATGGTAGCGATTAATGAGTTAAGAAGTGAATTTGAGTCGATGGAGCAGCTTGTGATTATACGCCATACAATCGATACGACTGACCCATTTTACGAGGAGGAACAGAATTTTTTTGACGAAGGAACTCCGATTTATCAGGGTTTGATTTCCCGATATTATCGGTCTTTGGTCAATTCGAAATTCAGACAGGGCTTAGAAGAAAAGTGGGGAAAACAGCTTTTTGTCAAAGCTGATCTAACCCTTAAAACCTTTGCCCCAGAAATTATTGAAGACTTACAACAGGAAAACAAACTTTCCAGTGACTATACCAAGCTCATTGCTTCGGCTAAGATAATGTTTGAAGGGGAAGAGAGAAATCTACCTGGCTTGGTACCATTTCAGTTATCGACTGATCGAGACATGCGGAAACGAGCCAATGCCGCCAAATACGCTTTCTTTACTGCTAATGAAGTGAAGCTGGACGAAATCTATGACGGTTTGGTTAAAGTTCGAACACGAATGGCCGAGAAGTTAGGGTTCAAAAACTTCATTGAGCTTGGGTATGCGAGAATGCTTCGCTCAGACTACACACCAGATATGGTGGCAAACTTCCGTAAGCAAGTCAAAGACTCTATTGTTCCGGCGGCCAGTAAACTACGGGAACGACAAAGGAGACGGTTGGGGTCGGCGACTCTGCCTTATTATGATGAGAAGTTTAATTTTCAAACTGGTAATGCTTTGCCTCAAGGGAATCCAGAATGGATTGTGAACAATGGACAACGTATGTACAGCGAGTTGTCAACAGAGACCGGCGAATTCTTTCAGTTTATGGTGGACAATGACTTGATGGATTTGGTTAGTAAAAAGGGTAAAGCAGGAGGCGGTTATTGTACGTTTATCAGTCAATATCAGGTACCTTATATCTTCTCTAATTTTAACGGTACATCTGGCGATATTGATGTCTTGACGCATGAAGCCGGGCATGCTTTTCAAGTATATTGTAGTAAAAACTTTCAAATACCGGAATATCATTGGCCTACTTATGAGGCCTGTGAGATCCACTCGATGAGCATGGAATTTTTTACATGGCCGTGGATGGAACTTTTCTTCAAAGAAGACGCTGACAAATATAAATTCACCCACTTGAGCGATGCGTTACTCTTCATTCCTTATGGGGTTAGTGTTGATGAATTCCAGCATTTTGTCTACGCTCACCCAGGGGCTTCACCACAGGATAGGAAAGCAGCCTGGAGAGAGATCGAAAGGAAATACCTGCCTCATCGCGACTATGAAGACAACGACTATCTGGAACGAGGTAGTTACTGGCATCAACAAGGGCATATTTTTGGGGATCCCTTTTATTACATTGATTACACCCTAGCGCAAATTTGTGCCTTCCAGTTCTGGAAAAGGTCCCGTGAAAATCGCGAATCGGCCTGGGCTGATTACCTGAAGCTTTGTCAGGCCGGGGGCAGTCAATCGTTTTTAGAACTGACTGAGTTAGCCAATTTGGTATCTCCATTTCAAGATGGCTGCATAACATCCGTAGTTAAAGTCATTGAAGACTGGCTCGATGGGGTAGATGATTCTCAGCTGTGATTTTTCAAAAAGACCTTAGCTAAACAGACAAAAGACTATCCGTGTGGTTAGCTTTTGTCTGTTTAGTTTCATCACGTTATTCTTAATTACAACATTCTTGAGGAGACAAAGGCAAAACCAAAGCTTAAATAGCATCCACTTTCATAAACTTAAAAAATCATCCTTTTTATGCTTAAATAAACAATTTAAAGCAAAAAAAACTGGACCAAAGTCCTATTAAGATGTGCTATTTGGACATTATGGAGAAAGATGGAAAGTATTATACTTAGCTTATTAAGAAGGTGGGTGCTTAAATGAAGTTTATAATTCCGTATCTGATCTGTCTGGCATTATATCTGGCCTTCAATTACGGAGCACATCTTGGGGATGAAAAGATAGACTAATGAGCGCCTGGAATAAGGCGCTTTCCTTTTGGATAACTATTGCAAATCAAGTGTAATTTTTAGCTTCTGGGTTAGTATATAAACCTAACTTTAAAGGAGTATCGGGCTTTGGTCCTATCTAAAATAGGACATTTGGACATTACAGAACTGGGCAATATGAGATATTCTTCAAAAGAGACCAATAAAGAGAAAAAAGGAGAAAAAGAGATGGCATCCTTAACAATTGAGTATTTAAGCAATACATTCGAACGGGCTAAAGAACTTGATTACCGATTCGTAGGAATCCTAATAGAGAAGGATGGCTTTGAGATGCCGGAAGTAATAATAAATCAAGTTGAGAATTTCGATAGTATTCTTGCTTATTATGAGAAGACTTACAACGAAAATTTAAACCATAAGTATGCTGAAGGGAAAAGAATTTCTGCATTTACTTTTGGCAATTCTTTTAGTGAGATTCAAGAGTATTTATTAGGATAAAGACCCATCAATTGTAGTTGCTCGAAATTTATAAAGGAAACGCCTGAACGGGCGTTTTTTTATTATTTGACAACAAATATTCATCTATTAATAAAAATACGAGAAAGTATCTTTCCAAAAACAGGAATTGAAAAGTTTTTATAGAAGATTATTCATGCTCGGCAATGGTTGTGCCTTATTCTAAGATATTCTCAATAAAAGTGGTATTCATCTCCACAAGATTATACTCTCTGGCTTTAACAGAGGCACTTAAAGTAACATCACCTGCTAAAACCCTGATAATCGGTCTCATTGGTAGACTTTTATTCTGATCCACAACAATACCAACTTCTCCGGTATTGAGTTTAACTGTACATCCAGTTGGATAGGCAGCCACATGTTTTAAGAACATCACAACCAGATCTGGGTGAAAAAGTATTCCCGAACTCCCCATTACAATCTCGCAAGCCACATGCGGTAATACTTTCTGATGTCCAGGCGCTCCATTCACCAAGTTATCGTAAAAATCAGCAAGACCGACAATTTGAGCTAGGTGATGAATACGCTTCCCGTTCAATTGACGGGGATATCCGCTGCCATTTATCCGTTCATGGTGTTGTAAAGCGACATGGGCACTTAAAAGACTGAGCTCGCGTTTAGCTTTTATAATCTCAAAGCCATTCACAGTGTGAGTTTGATAATGAGAAGTTTCCTGAGATGATAAGGGAACTCTTTTGTGTATAAGCTGTTTCGGCAGTTTTACTGTGCCGATATCATGCAGTAAAGCACCGATGGCCAGAGCCTCCAAGTTCGTCCTATCTAACCCTAGAGCCTTACCTATAACTGTAGCAAGCACACATACACTGACCGCGTGTGAGAACATTTGGTTGTCGAAACTGCGCATATCCACAAGGCTTAAAAAAATTTCTTTCTGGTATAGAATATCTTCTACAATATTGTTAATGGCCCTTTTTACTTCAAAGCCATTAAAATCTTTACCCAGCCTGACGGCTTGACTCGACTGTTCGAAGGATATGATCGCTTCTCGACGATGGTCCTCTGATACAACATCCTCGATAATAATATCACGCGTTTCTTCATCATCAATGTAGACAATACTTATTCCTAGCTCTCTTAATCGAGCAATGTAAGGTAAAGTGAGAAGGACTCCTCGTCCCAACAATACTCGACCCTGTCCGGAATAAATCGTCCGACCCATCATATCTCCTAATTTAAGACTGTTCACACTTACTTGTCGCATCAATAAGACACTCCTTCAAATAACCTAAAACCAATATTAATACTTGGCAATTATAAATCAACTGATCTGCATAATCCACTTTTCTAGGCATGTAGGGAATAAGGTCCCCAATTAAGTAGGTCCTTCGTACTAGTCGCGTACAAAAAATACGCGTTATTGCTTTAAGGAAGCTGGTTGAACTCCAATATTTGAATATTACAGTTAAATGATAGTTTAGTCTAAATACGCAGAAAAACACGGTCCAACCAATTTACTCAGATACAAATTACAAAGCTGAGAAGTAAAGACAATAGCCCTAGCATCCTGAAATGCTGGGGCTATTGTTCTATGCGTACGGGTGATACTCATACTTAGGACAGGGTCAGGTGAAAGAGGTTGGCCTAGTTATAAATATGCCTGTTTGCTATTGCACCCATTTAAACAAGATAGTTTAACCGAATTACTAAGTAGAAAACTTAAGGAGGACTATTTAATGAGAAAAAAGATTGCGGCGATGACTTTAGCTATTTTTTTAACCGGAGCAACTGGAAATGTGTATGCAAACAGTGATGTAACTTCAATGCCTGGTACGGCAACAAGTAACGATCAAGTATTAACAACAGTAGTAAGTTTAAAGGAAATTGAGGAATCAGCAGGTGTTCTACCTGACTCCAATTTTTATAGCTTAGAACGGAGAAT
This sequence comes from Desulfosporosinus sp. BICA1-9, assembly GCF_000802135.1. NCBI lineage: Bacteria > Bacillati > Bacillota > Clostridia > Eubacteriales > Desulfitobacteriaceae > Desulfosporosinus > Desulfosporosinus sp. BICA1-9. The sequence continues at coordinate 4,697 of NZ_JUEE01000067.1, read as the reverse complement.
TGAAGAGCTTCAGATTGCGATTACACGAAGTGAGGAAAAACTCGCGCAACTTATGGCGCAATTTGCCATTGAGAGAGCTGCTGAAGTAGTTCTTATGGCTAACAAAGGCGAAGAAGAGCTTGTAAGTAAAGCAACAGATGAATACGTTAAAATGCTGGCCTCAGCAACAGCACATATAAATAACGCAATGAGAGCGAAGGATGAAGCGGTACAGACTGTAGCGAATCTCAATGAATCGTATAAAAGAAGCGGGGAAATCTTAAATACAATTCTGGATAAGGTTCCAGAAGAAGCTAAGGGTGCTATTGAAAACGCCTTAGGTAACAAAGATAAAGAGATTGCAGCGGTTAATGTTTTCTATGCAACTAAGGAAGCTTTTTTGGCAGTGAAAAAGGAACTTGAGAAGGCAAAACAAAGGCTGGAAGTGGCTAAAAAAACAGGGGATGCTGAAGCAATTAAAAACGCAGAACAAAAAGTAAAAGAAGCCGAAGCATTAAAAAATGAACTTGAGGAATTAAAGGACGCTACAGATTTTTCAAAAGAAGTAGTCTTGCCTGCATCGACATGGGCAAATAGTCCAATGGTTTTCTTCACGGTGGCACCTCAATTACATAAGTCACGATCTTGTTAGTCCCTTTCATCATAGCATAGAGTTTCAGGACAACAAATATAGAGTGGGCAGTCTTCTTTTATAGACTGCCCTGTTGTATTGATGCAAAAGATGGTATATTTCATTTTGGAAATTGCGAAGTAAGGATTAATCATATAATCTATAGGATGGAACAAAGGACGCATTTAAAATCGTTGATGTCAAAGAGTATCACGATATGAGTATTGAGGATGCTTGCAAAGGTGCCTTTTGTTCTGGAAGCAAACCGCACAAAGTGGAAGAAAAATAACTGACGAGGAGGATCCTGCTTGTGAACGTTGCCCTGGATTGTATTCCTTGCTATATAAAGCAAACAATCAATACTTTAGCACAGACTGAAATCGTTGAGGAAAAAGCGAGAGAAATCATCCATCAGACTCTGTCCCTGATTCCTCAATTAGACCCGCAAGGAACCCCTGCAGAGAACTCGACTATTATTCTTAGAAAGGTCAATGAGCTGTTGGGAATCGAGGATCCTTTTCATAGTGCTAAGAAGGAGTCCAATGAATTGGCTCTGAAACTTCTGCCCCAATTAAAAGAGAAGATTCGCCAAAGTACAGATCCACTCTTTATGTCTCTGCAAATCGCAGTTGCCGGGAATATTATCGATATGGGCATCCTGAAAGACTTTGATGTTGAGGAGAGTATTCAGGAGGCCATGGATAAGAATTTTGCCCGCGATGATTATGCATCTTTCCAGCAAAGACTATTAGAAGCCCGGGAGATATTAATTCTCGGTGATAACAGCGGAGAAATTGCTTTCGATAGGCTATTAGCTGAGCAGCTGTCCGAATTGGGGATCGAGGTGACCTATGTCGTTAAGGACCAACCGATTTTAAATGATGCCACGATGGAAGATGCGGTTTATGTAGGCATGACAGAGCAAATCCGCGTAATTTCAAATGGCAGTGGTTTTTTAGGGACAATTCTGAAAGATTGCTCTGACGAATTCAAACAGGCCTTTGAAAAGGCTGACCTAGTGATCAGTAAAGGGCAGGCTAATTATGAATCTTTAGAAGCGCTTGGCAAGGAGGATAGAAGGCTGTATTTCCTACTGCGGGCCAAATGTGAGATTGTAGCGGAAAATTTAGGGGTTCAACTTGGTGAAATGGTATTTTGCTGCAGTTAAGTGAGTTTCACAAGACCTGGTGTGGAAGCTGGTCGGAGTTGATAACGTGGTTGTGTACTTTATACAAAGGTTTTAATCTGCAATCAGGTAAGAATAAAGGAATTTGCTCTCCCCTATACTTAAGAAGTGTAGGGGTTGGTTTTTGTCTACAATTCATTTTTCACCATGTTTCGCGGTTCAGGTGTAATATAGTAATGTTGAAAGAAAGGACAACCTTTCTTTCAAAGCCAATTAGGCGTAAAGACGATTCCTATGTTGAAGAAGTGTGTTGTGGACTCATTTGTCTAAGGCCGGTGGTATGAAATTTAAGGAGGGTCTTGCCATGCAAAAGACTATTAATACCATGTATTTTAGCGCGACAGGTACAACTGAAAAAATAGTAGCTAGAATAGCAAAAAGAATTTCAGAGAATATGGATAGGGAAATAACCATAGACAATATCGATTTTACATTACCGGAAGCTAGGTTAAAGCCAGTATCTTTTTCAGAAGAAGATGTAGTCATTATTGGAGTTCCAGTCTATGCAGGAAGAGTGCCTAATGTTTTGTTAAACTATTTAAATGTTATTAAAGGTAATGGTGCCTTAGCAATCCCTGTAGTTGTTTATGGCAACAGGAACTATGACGATGCTTTAATAGAATTAAAAGATATTCTTGAATTTAACGGTTTTAAAGTTATTGCAGGAGGAGCATTTATTGGAGAACACTCATTTTCGATAACTCTTGCCGCAAACAGACCGGATGAAAAAGACATGAACATTGTCGGTGAGTTTGCCGATCAAATATACGTAAAATTAACAACTCTTGAGGGAATTCAGACTTTAGTGGTAAATGGAAATCAACCCTATAGGAAACACTATATGCCTAAAGATAAAGATGGTAGTCCTGTGGATATTAGAAAGGTTGCTCCAAAAACGAATAGTAATTGTATTGACTGTAAACTTTGTGTCAAGGTCTGTCCTATGGGTTCCATTAATTTCGAAGATGTTTCTATTTTAAATGGAATTTGTATTAAATGTGGCGCGTGTATCAAGAAATGTCCTAACCAAGCAAAGTATTTTGATGATAAAGATTATTTAAGACACAAACAGGAATTAGAAATCGAGTATGCCTCGCGAAGAGAACCGGAATTATTCATATAATTATTCAACGACTGATATTTGGACTTGGACTACTTCGCAATTTATACGCTTACCTCTAATTTGTTCTGCATAACCGCTAGCGTTATCGAAGGAGAGATAAGCTGCCATACTTAAATTAATGGTCGTTCGCAATTTAACTTTGTTACTGATTCCTCCACCTAACCAATATGAACCATCCTTTAGTAAAATTGCATAGACAAGCTCTTTATCCTTGATTGGTTGCACATTATCACTCCTACAAACTTTATCCCAACTGTATTATACTTATGTTAATACATACAAGGTCCTATTGGAACCCGTATTAAAGTTTCTGGGAGGAAAAAATGAAAAAGAAATCTAAGCTAGTCCGGAAGGCAAGAACAAGGTCTCTCTTCAATACGGGTACTCGCCCCCATAAATCTAATAAGGACTATACCCGAAAAATAAAATACAAGGAAACTATCTTGAGAGATGGGGAAGAGAATAACTGACCAAATTAAGAGGGACATTCATAGGGTATTCATCACCGAGAAAGGGCGAAAGCTTATGTGTGGCCGATATTCCTTTTCCAAACCTGAAGACATTAAGGAACGTTTTGACCTAGTTCAACTCGAATTTGAGTTTGGGCCACGCTATAACATTGCTCCATCTCAAACAGTTCCTGTAGTGATCCAACAAAATGGCTGCAATCGCTTACTGATGTTAAGATGGGGCTTGATACCCTATTGGGCAAAAGATATGAGTATCGGGAGCAAGTTGATTAATGCCCGAGCGGAAACATTGGAGGAAAAGCCGAGTTTTCGCAAGTCGCTTGAGCAAAAGCGTTGTCTGGTCTTGGCAGACGGTTTCTACGAGTGGAAAAAAGAAGGTCGTGTCAAGAAACCCTTTAGAATCACGCTGCAAGATGGCAGACCATTTGCTTTCGCTGGTCTGTGGGATTCTTGGTTGTCACCGACAGGCCAAACTATAAACTCCTGTGTGATCATTACGACTACGCCTAATAAGTTGATGGAACCAATACACAACAGAATGCCTGTGATATTGCCACAGAATATGGAGTCGCTTTGGCTGGATGCGGATGTTACCTCTAGCCGCGAAGTTAAAGGGTTGTTGAGGCCTTCTCCGGCGGAAGGGATGGTTGCGTATGAGGTATCACCGATAAATTCTCCACATAACGATATACCAGAATGTGTGATTCCAGTAAGTAGACTATTTTAGCCAGATCCTATACAGGCGTTCCGCAATGCCTCCATAATGATAAGCCAAAGTCCCTAGCCATGAAGACTAGGGACTTTGTATTTTGTAAGTTTAAGGCACTATATTAAAATGTGTAGTTTAAGACACTATATTAAAATGTGTAGAAGGATTTAAATGGCTAAAACAGATTGAAAATAAAAAATGATGATTAAGAAACCTTGCTAAGCGGTGGGAAAACAGTTACTATGTCCGAAAACTAATTAAGTAATTATATAACGCCTCCATGGAATTCTGCGCGGATCTGTTTGCGCAAGAAAACGCACTATTTCTTTTTGACCATTGTAAGTAGCTTTTCCTTGCGAGTCTTTGCCCATTAGGATGATTGGCATATCTGGAAAAACATGACTATAAGCATTTCTGGCTTCTTTAGTTTCACTACTGCTCTGGATTATATGAGGTTTAACCACAACAATAGCAAAAGTAATATCCTGTTCCTTAACGATGGCACCTTCGATTTGATAACTCATAATAACGCTATTACCCCCTTAATGAATACGAGTTTAGTTTTGTCTAACCCCAACTCACAAAATTCGACACAAAAA
>NZ_JUEE01000066.1:0-72200 GCF_000802135.1 Desulfosporosinus sp. BICA1-9 | reverse complement strand
ACAGCAATCATGATACTTTCAACAAACACGTTCAATGTCGCTAACCCAGCGGGAGGTTTCATATCAGAGTTTGTTCCGGGCATGGAAAAAGGAAACTTTACACAAGCAGCTGTTGATTCATTTATACCAGGGATTGGCGGCGGTTTTGTAGCAATTGCCTTGGGCTTCTTTACCTTCACAACGGTGTTAGCTTATGCATTCTACACGGATTCTAATGTTGGTTATCTCTTTAGACACAATAGTAACGGCAGCGGTTATAAAATGGCGATCACAGCTTCAAGAATTGGTATTGTAGTTATGGTTTTCATCAGTACAATTATGTCGGCAGACGTGGTTTGGAACTTTGGTTCCGCAGGGGTTGGTGCAATGGCCTGGTTCAATGTTATCGTAATCATACTGCTGACCAAGCCAGGGATTGCTACTCTAAGAGACTACGAAGCACAGAAGAAGCTGGGCGTAGATCCTGTATTCGTTCCAGAGAGAATTGGTATTAAAGGTGCTGAACTCTGGCATAAGATTGTTGCCAGAACTTATGCAAATGAATTGGCGGCACTAAAGGCAAAAGACAAGACAATGAAATAAGACTAACCATATTATAAAATAACCACCTACTATAATGTCGAAACCAACAAGGAAAACTCTAAAGACCATGAAGTACTTTAGTGATCTGCAGATCACAAAGTCCCTCATGGTCTTTCGTTTTTATTCAGTTTTCAAGACCCCCACTTCTATATGTGAGGGTAGGTCTTGAATGCCCTTGAAAACGTAGAACTGCCCATGATTTATCAGGAGTATCGCCGGAAGATCGCAAGAAAAGAGCTGCCGCCATACTAAAGCGTGTAGGTCTAGCCGAAAAAATGAACAACTACCCAAACCAGCTTTCGGGTGGACAGCAACAGCGTGTCGCAATAGCCCGTTCTGTGGTGACTGAACCGTCAATACTGCTTGCAGACGAGCCGACAGGTGCACTTGACCAAAAGACCGGTCAACAGATTATGCAGCTATTTATAGAGCTTAATACTGAAGGAAGAACGATTATTATGATTACCCATGATACCAATATTGCAAGATATTCAAAAAGAATCGTCAATATTCTTGACGGACGTTTAAGCGAGAGGGGGCTGTAAATCTATGCTAAAAGAATCCATGAAAATGGCTTGGAGCAATATTACGCATAATAAAATGCGTTCATTTTTAACGGTACTCGGTGTGCTAATAGGGGTATCCTCAATCATTGCACTTATTACCATAGTACAGGGTGCAACGGGAAGCATAACAAGTCAGATATCATCTCTTGGTGCCGATAAAATCACCATTCAGGCATGGGTACACGATTAAAGCAAGGGTTGAATGAAAGAGATTTAGAGCAGCTCTCAAGGGTTAATTATATCAGTGGGGTTTCGCCGACTGTATCGGGTAAGACTTCACTCGTGTATAATAGAAATGTTAAAACAGGAGTTTCTGTGCAAGGCAAAAATGAGGTTTACTTTAAAAAAGAAAAGGATAATTTGGCAAGAGGCAGAGGGATTAATAGTCCCGTTTATCATTACGGCTTGGACAATTATACTCGCAGTGGGCTTTTCGGCAGCAGTAGGTATGATCTTTGGTTTTGCTCCCGCAAGAAAAGCGAGTAGGTTAAATCCAATAGACGCACTCAGACACGTTTAGATTATAAAGACGATCTTTGTAAAGTACATCTTGAAATAGTGGTTAACGGTCACTCATCATTAATTCATAAAATATCCATATGAAACTAAGGAGAACAAGATAATGTCCGAGAATCAGGAATATTTAGTGCCGTTCCCCGATAAGAGACGCCGCAATCTGCGTGCTGACTGTGAAACCTGTTTCGGTTTGTGCTGTGTTGCGCTGTACTTTTCAGCTTCAGAAGGCTTCCCAATTGACAAAGAGGCTGGTCAGCCTTGCCTCAACCTACAATCAGACTTTCGCTGTTCTGTTCATAAAAGCCTCAAGGAACGGGGTCTTAAAGGTTGCCTTGCTTTTGACTGCTTTGGCGCGGGGCAAAAGGTTTCCCAAGTCAGCTTCGGTAGTCGCGACTGGCGGAAACTACCGGAATCCGCACAGCAAATGTTCGAGGTGTTTCTAATCATGCGGCAAATCCATGAGTTACTCTGGTATCTGACAGAAGCACTGACAATTCAACCGGCCCGTACTATCCATGATGCGCTCAGCGCCATGCTCATCGAGAAAGAATGCCTTACTCACCATAGCCCCGACTATCTCTTGAAGCTGGACGTGGCAGAACACCGAGCAGATGTTAATACTTTGCTCTTAAAGACCAGTGAACTTGTACGAGCTGAAGCTCGTCGCGGGCAGAAAGCTTATTCGGGGCGTCAGAAGACTTTCGCTCGAGGAGCCTGCCTTATCGCTGCTGACCTAAGAGGTGCCGACCTCAATGGGACTGATTTCATCGGGGCTGATTTCCGAGCTGCTGACCTGAGAGGAGCAGATCTTAGCAAGAGTATCTTTCTCACCCAAGCCCAACTCAACGTAGCAAAGGGAGATACTAACACAAAGTTACCCTCGTCACTCACTCCCCCAATGCACTGGGATTAAAACTCCCCCTTTATTCAATAAAAGGCCTAGCGGTAGCGGATAAGGGCGGATCCAGAATCGGTTCGTAATATATCCTATATAAGTATTAGAATACTAAATAATTTGCGAATATCTGCTTTATCAGCTTATTATGATCACTGATTGGCAAATTCCCTTGAGTATTAAGTGCAGAAAAGATGTAAAATAACATAAAGAAGAAAATCATAGGGTTTTTATATATACGTTAAACCGGGGGGGCGTAAGAATGGCTGAAATCTTATTTATCACACCCTTACAGGAACTAGCCAGCCTGGTTAAAGAGGTTAGCCATCAGGACGGTGCACCGGAGATCGACATTAAGGTCGCTCGGATGGAGGATGGGGTTAGACTTGCCTTAGAAGCAGAAAAACAGGGGTATCACGTGCTGGTTAGCCGGGGAGTCACGGCTTGGATGATTAGAGAGTCCGGGGTTTCGCTCCCTGTCATCGATGTACGTATCGGTGGGTTAGACATATTAGAAGCTTATCTGCAGGCTAAAAGTCTCGGCAGCCCTATTGGTATTGTAGATGTGGATGAAATCATCCAAGAGATAGCAAGTTTCGAAGAGCTTATTGGAGAAAGTTTCGTAAAGTATACCTTGGCAGATCAGAAAGAGGACATACTTAAAGGGGTAACTGCTCTGAAAGCTGCTAAGGTACAAGTAGTGATCGGTAAGATTGCTATGGCTAAAGAGGCGGAAAAATTGGGCATGCAGGCAGTGGTCATTAGGTCTGGCCGAGAAGCAGTCCAACGCGCCCTTGCGGAGGCCAAGCGCGTCCTGGTGGTGAGTAAACTAGAAAAGCGTCGTGTTGAACAACTAAAAGCTATTTTAGATTTTACCTATGACGGTGTCATTGCCTTAGATGAGGATGGAAGGATTAGCGTATTTAATCCGGTTGTGGAGAAACTTACGGGCTGGACTGCGGAAAAAGCCATTGGACGTCTGGTTATTGATGTGCTGCCTAAATCCCACTTCCAGAAGGTCTTAAAAACCGGCAAGGCAGAAGTTGGAGAGATTATGGAGATAGGTCCGGCTAAAGTTGTGGCTAACCATATCCCTATCAAAGTGGATAAAAAGGTAGAGGGTGTCGTCACTACCTTTCAGTCCGTAGACCGTTTACAAAGACTAGAGCATAAAGTACGACGAACCCTGGCAGACAGGGGACATGTCGCAAAACATAGTTTTAGCCATATCTTAGGACATAGTCAAGCTATTAAAGATGCCATAAAATGGGCTCGTGAATACGCCCAAGTAGATTCTACAGTTCTTTTGCATGGGAGGACCGGATCTGGTAAAGAATTGTTTGCTCAAGCAATTCATAATGCAAGCCCTCGATGGTGTGAATCTTTCGTGGCTATAAACTGTGCAGCTTTACCGGAAAGTCTATTAGAAAGTGAATTTTTTGGTTATGTCGAGGGAGCTTTTACAGGGGCTCGAAAAGGTGGCAAGGCAGGGGTATTCGAGATCGCTCATGGTGGAACCCTATTTCTGGACGAGGTAGGGGAGATGGCACCCTCGCTGCAAGCACGTTTACTCCGTGTTCTGGAAGAAGGTGAAATCATGCGATTGGGTGATAATACTATTTTGCCTGTGAACGTTCGTCTAGTGGCGGCTACACACCGTAATCTCAAGGAAATGGTTGAAAAGGCAAGCTTTCGTGAAGATCTGTTTTATCGCCTAAACGTCTTATCCTTAGTGGTTCCACAACTTGCTGAACGTGGCAATGATATTTTGCTAATTGCCCGTCATTTCTTGGATGAATTTAGTCGCAAGATGAACCGAAGTGCGGGTTGGTTTTCTGTAGAGGCTGAGCAGATCCTCTTGGAGTATCCATGGCCAGGGAACATTCGTGAATTGCGTAATGCTATGGAGCGTTTGGTCATGTTGACTGGGGGGGTAGAGATTTCCGAGAATGATACAGCTCGGGCCCTTGGTCTGGACAGAAAACAGACTGCGTGTATTCCAGAAAGCGAAGTTCCTGAACGCGAGGAGAGATTGCGTGGCGATGTTGAGTTAGCAGAAATTCGTCTCATTAAGAAGGCTCTTAAAGAATGTGGGGGGAATAAAACCGAAACGGCACGTCGTTTGGGAATCAGTCGGACTACTCTTTGGAGGAAAATGCAAGATGAGGATATTGATGCGTTTCAATAATGTAACGGTGTGTTTCCATAATTGGTAATCGTGTTTCATCATTGAGACTGTTGCGAGGAATTTGCTCAAACAACTTTGAGTCACTTGTAAATCCTTGATTTGTGAATTTGCCACTATTGGCTTAATAAGCAGAAAATTTTACTTTTATTAAGAGCTTCGGCTCTTAATTTTTTTTGTGGCATGCATATTGCATTATCTTTTTAGCAGAGATGATAAAGGAAACTTGGCTAGCGCCCGAAGACACTGTCTTCGCACGTATTAGTCATTCAGTCAGCTTCAGCGAAGGCGGTCGCCTTAGTTGCGCTTATGCTTCCAGAAAGTATATAACATTCAGTTATACTTTCTGACTAGTACAAAAAAGAAAGGAGGCGAAGGTAGTGGTTAAAAATCTTCCAGTTGTCCCGACGGCTAAGGCCGGTAGCTTAGTTGAGACGCCAACGGGAATAACTTGGCGTATTCAATATCCGGTCATTTTAGAAACCTGCAATATGTGCTTAGACTGCACATTATTTTGCCCAGATGGGGCCTTAGTCCAGCAAGAGGGTAAAATCGTGCTTAAAGTAAGTTTGTGTAAAGGGTGCGGAATTTGTGCCAATGAATGTAAAGAGAATGCCATAGAAATGATCCCGGAGTATTCGGGGGTTAAGGGCGTTTTCCGTTAAGGGGGGAAATGAATGAGTACAACATTGTTAACAGGTAGTGAGGCAGCAGCTTATGGGGCGAAGCTAGCCCGGATTGAAGTTTTAGCGTATTACCCGATTACACCGGCTTTTCCGGCAATGGAGAGGGTTAGTAAATTCATCGATGATGGTGAGTTGAATACCCGTTTTGTACGAGTTGAGTCTGATCATAGTGCCTTAGCGGCGGCACTGGGAGCTAGTCTAGCGGGTAGTCGGACTTTTACAGTGACAAATTCTCAAGGATTGCTCTATATGACGGAAGTCGTTTATCATACGGCAGGTTTACGTCAACCGGTAGTAATGGCAGTAGCAAATAGAGCTCTTTCAGCACCGCATAGCCGTTTCCCTGAACAAGGGGATGCGATTTCCCAGGGGGCAAGCGGTTGGATTCAACTTTTTTGTGAGAATAATCAAGAAGTGCTTGATAATATGCTCCAGGCCTTTAAAATAGCCGAAACAGTTCGTCTGCCGGTTATGGTTAATTATGAGGGGTATATCCAATCTCATACCTTAGAGGAAGTAGGAATTCCCAATCAAGAGACGATAGATCAATTCTTGCCTTTAAATCGAGTTCGGACCTTGGATGTCGAGAACCCACAAGCCGTAAATACTGTTGCGAGTCCTGAATTTTATATGGATTATAAGTTCCATCAAAACGAGGCTATGGAACAAGCGCTTACAGTCATCAATGATGTTGCTGCAGAGTATGGCAAAGAATTTGGTCGGGATTGGTCTGGGTTGATCGATACTTATCAGATGGAAGATGCGGAACATGCGTTTGTAGCTATGGGATCGATGGTTAGTGATGCTCGGATCGTAGTGGATGAACTGCGCAAGCAAGGTCAAAAAGTTGGGTTGGTAAAAGTAAGGGCATGGCGTCCTTTCCCTGCGGAAGCACTCCGTGAGGCCCTTAAGAATGTTCAACTGATTACCGTATGTGACAAAAATATTGTCTTCGGTCTCGGCGGGGCGTTAGGAACTGAGTTAAAGTCGGCTTTATACGGGCAGGACTGCCGCGTTAATAGTTATATTCTAGGGCTAGGGGGCCGGGATGTAACCACAGAAGAAATCAAGAAAGTACTTGAACTTTCGGAGAAAACTGAAAAACAGGCAACCGCTTCCGAGTGGTTCGGGTTATAAGGAGGGATCAACGTGGCTCAATCCATCGCAGATTTGTCGAAAGAGGATTTATTTGGTCAAGGAAATGCGGGTTGTGGGGGCTGTGGCGCAGCCATTGCAGGCAGACAGGCAATGAAGGCTTTAGGCTCTAGGACGATTATCACAATTCCAGCATCATGTATGGCAACCATGGGTGGTTCAAACCTAAAGACCACCTGGCAAATACCCTTTTACCATACCTTATTTGAAATAGCACCAGCAGTGTCTTCCGGAATCAGAGCAGCCTTAGAGGCGCAGGGAATTGAAGATGTAAATGTGGTTTCTTGGGCGGGAGATGCTGGAACTGCAGATATTGGCTTCCAAGCCCTCACAGGCGCAGCTGAACGTAATGAACACATGCTGCACGTCTGTTATGACAATGAGATGTACATGAATACGGGCGGACAAACGGGGAGTCAGACCCCCATGTACGCGATCACTAGTAACATGGCCAAAGGAAAACAAGTTAAGAAGAAAAATATGCTGGCAATTATGGAGGCCCATGGAGTAGATTATGTGGCAAGTGCTTCAATCGCTTACCCATTGGACCTTATTGAAAAATTTAGAAAAGCTGCAGCTAAACCTGGATTTTCCTATATTCATCTTCTGTCGCCCTGTCATCGCGGTTGGCAAATTCCGCCGGAGAAAACCATCGAGTATGCTCGTTTGGCCGTGGAAAGTGGTCTATTCGAACTTTACGAAGTGGATGAAGGAGTCCGTACTCGGAATTTAGAGCCTACCTTTATTCCAGTGGAGGATTATCTGAGCAGCCAAGGGCGGTTTAAGAACTTGACTCCAGAAGCCATTCAAGGCATTCAAGCTGGGGTTAATAAGCACTATGGAAGAGGGGAGTGAAAAGGAATGACTGAGATTCGCTTTCATGGTCGCTTTGGTCAGCCTGTGGGTAAATTGGTTCGAGCTCTTGGTAAACATGCCTTGAGCCAGGGGAAAAATGTTCAGGTATTCGACTCTTTTGCTGCGTTTCGACCGGGTGCGCCCATGTATTCAATTTTAAGGATTTCGGATCAACCTATTCAAGTTAGATCTGCCAACAATACGCGACCGGATATGGTTGTTGTCTTAGATAATAGTCTCTTCGGAGTTGCGAATGTTACCAAAGGGTTGAAACCTTCTGGGCAGGTTATGGCATTAGGGGTTGGCGAGGAAGTACTGGGTAATCAAGCGAGTGATTTCCGTTTTGCTCCTTTGGATGCTCAGTTCCAACAGGTCGCCAATCTGGAAGCTAACTTTATTGACTTATTTCAAAAACAAGATTTAGTTTAAAGAGAGCATAAAAGTAAAAATTCAACTATTGCATCTTCCCAAGGTCTGTAACTATAAAAGGATATTATGTAAGAAAGCCTTCTTTCCTAGTCCTTGAGACAAGGATTATACATTTTGAACCAATTTGAGAAGGCGGTGTAGACTATTGATGGATTTTTTCTATAATAATCTTGCTCGCAGTGCGGGAACGACGGAAATCCTTGCAGGACAGGAGATTGAGGTAGAAGTTAACTTAGTGCTGGCTCACGATGGAACTGGCCCTAAGTTGCTGAAACTATGGAATCCAGCAGAAAGAGTGCTCGATGGGCGGAACGTTGTTCTTACGGTTGATCATGCTTTTCCAGCTCCGACCCCCCAAGACCGTGCTTTTCAAAAAGAATTTGCTGCGTTCTCAAAGGTTCAGGGCTGTGTACTCTTTAATCAAGGGGAAGGAGTTTTACATCAAGTTATAGCCGAAAGACTCTCTCTTTGGCCAGGGATGATTATTGCTGGGGCGGATGGTCATGTTGCGACGGCAGGAGCTTTTGGAGCACTTGCCTTTGCACTAACCCCTGAAGAGTTGATCCCTGTTCTAAAGACGGGAACGTTGAAACTGAAAGTACCCACTTTGCTCTCTATTCAATTAGATGGAGCATTGAATGAGGGAGTTTTACCACGAGATGTGGCTTTATATCTTAGTTGGAAACTGAGTGATCAGATTAAGGGAAAGGCAGTAGCCTTATCTGGTTCATTGGTTAATGGATTGAGCGATGCTGGGCGCATGACTATCTGTAACTTTCTGCCGGAAATAGGGGCGATCACAGCTTTTGTAGCACCTCTAGGAGAAGATGATCGACCTAACTTTACTCTCTATGCCCATGAAATAGAGGCGATGATCGCTGTTCCCCCGTCTCCCAATGAGGTTAGATTTGTCCGAGAACTGGAGGGTACGACGGTTACAATGGCTATCGCAGGAGGATGTTCGTCCGGAAGGTTAGAAGATATGGAAGTTATCGCTGAAGTATTAAAGGAACAATCAGTACACCCCGACGTTACCTTTGTTATTACTCCTGCCTCACGCGAAGTTGCTAAAGAGATGGATAACAAAGGATTAAGTGCCCTAATTAGAGACCGAGGCGCAATCATCATGTCACCGGGATGTGGGCCATGCCCAGGTAAACATTTTGGAGTATTGGCCGAGGGTGACGTTGCTATTACAACGACGATTAAGAATATACCTGGTCGAATCGGATCTTCTCAGGCTGATATCTACTTGGCCTCTCCTCGAACTGTAGCCCAAGCCGCAGTTAAAGGGGTAATCTGAGGGTATTTTTACGAAGAAGAGGTACCTATTTTAGTGCGAATTGGGGGTACTAGGGAGAAGGAGTAAAAGTATGATGGAAAAAAATCAACTAGTTAACGATATGAAAGAGTTACTAGGTCAGGAGAAAGTGCTTTCAAGTAAGCTTGAACGGTATACCTATACTTATGACAGTTCTTTCTTATCCCAGCTTAATGAATTTTATCCTGATGTTGTTGTCTGTCCCATGAACACTGAGGAAGTTCAAAAGGTAATGCGCTATGCATTTAAGCATAATATTCCTGTTACACCTAGGGGAGCGGGGTCCGGTCAGACAGGAGGGAGTGTAGCTGTAAAGGGAGGTATTGTACTAGACCTTTCGGGTTGGACTGACATTGTGGAAATCGATGAGAGCAACATGCAAGTCGTTGTAAGACCGGGGATAGTGCATGCTGACCTCAATGTTGCCCTTTCGCCTTATGGGTTATTTTTCCCGCCTGACCCAGGAAGCTCAAAAATGGCGACGATTGGGGGCATGGTTGGGAATAATGCCAGTGGGCTGCGAGCCGTAAAGTTTGGTAACACAGGTCAGTATGTCCTCGGTTTGGAAGTTGTCTTGCCAGATGGGGAGGTCATGAAGACTGGTGGATTACATTCAAGAGCCCTGAAAAGCGTATCTGGAATCAATCTTACGAGCCTCTACGTTGGGTCTGAAGGCACTTTAGGGGTTATTACACAGGTTCGACTGAAAGTTCTACCCAAACCTCCGGTCAGGGGAATCTTGCTTACGCTCTTTTCCAGCTTAGATGATGCGGCTGCAACAGTTTTGGAAGTGTTTAAGAATGGGATTATACCCTCTGGTATCGAGATATTGGACGACTCTGGGATTAAAGCAGCCAATAAATTTCAACCGGATTTAAAGCTTCCAGAGGCAGAGGCTGCCCTATTCTTCGAAATCAATGGGAGCAAGGCAGCAGTCGACTTTGAGGGACAGCAAGTCAAAGAGATTGCAGAAAAGCGGGCAAGTGTAGTGGAATGGGCCACGGATGCCGTGCGTATGGGGAAACTTTGGCAAGGGCGTGCTGTGATCGGTGCCGCTTCAGCTCGGGTTAAACCAGGAGCAACAAGGATTTTTTGCGGTGAGGATGTTTGTTTTCCAATGGCTAGGGTTCCTGAAGCTTTGCGTAGGATTAAGGAGATTGGGGCAAAGCATAACACCCTCGTGGTCATCTATGGTCATATTGGGGACGGGAACATGCATACGGCACCGATTATTGATCCCTTAAAACCGGAAGAAGTCGCAGCAGCTCACCGCGTAGCAGACGATATTCATCAACTGGCTTTAGAATTGGAAGGTTCAACCACTGGAGAACATGGCGTGGGCTTTACTCGCTCCCAATTTATGGAGGCGGAACATGGTAAGGCCTTGGAGATCATGAGAATTATCAAGGATGCCATCGACCCCAAAGGAATTATGAATCCTGGTAAGATATGGGCTGAGAGGTAAGCGTATGAAAACAACATATCGAGTTGATTTTGCCGAGGAACTTAAGAAATGCGTTCGCTGTGGTGAGTGTCGAGCGAATTGCCCTATCTTTTCCGAGTCAAAAAGAGAACCAGATTCACCACGTGGGAGACTATCCTTGGTAAAACTTCTTCAAGAAGGCAAGATCCCAGCCTCCGCAGAACTGTCAGAAAAACTTTATGGGTGCCTGCTTTGCAAAACTTGTGCTGTCAATTGTCCGTCTGGGGTCATTACAGATGAGATTATAGTGGGAGTGAGAGATTATCTTGATGACGTTTTAGATAGAAACATCATCAAGAAGTTGGTGCTGCGGGGATTCTTGACTCGTCCCGCACTGCTTCAAGCATCTTTTTCCCTCGTCAAGCTTTATCAAAAGACCGGGTTAAACAACGTTTTGACAAGATCGAAGCTAATTGAACATTTGCCAGAAGCAATGAGTGCGGGTGCCAAAATATTACCGGATGTCTCGAAACAACCAGCTCGTGGACGGATTCCAGAAGTCGTTAAGCCCTACGGAGAAAAGCGTTTTCGAGTAGCTTACTTTTTAGGTTGTGCCACAAACTTGATTTATCCGGATGTTGCGGTAAGCGGAGTGGATGTACTTGCTAGGCATGGTTGTGAAGTGGTTACCCCGGCAGTAAAGTGTTGTGGTATGCCGCATTTAGCCTATGGGGATACGGATACAGTGATACAGCTAGCCAAAAACAATCTAAAGATTTTGCTATCGGCACAAGTGGACGCAGTTGTGACTGATTGTTCGTCATGTTCGGCTACTTTAGCGGAAAGCTATGAGAAGCTTTTTGAGCCTGGGACAGACGAATATAACCAAGCAAAAGAATTAGGGAGTAAGGTCTATGACCTTAGTAAGTTTTTAGTGGAAAAGACGGGTATTCACCCAGGCCCTAATCCAGTTAATGTGGCGGTGACCTATCACGACCCGTGTCACTTAAAACGGGGACAAAATGTCTTTAAACAACCAAGAGAGCTCTTAAAGTCCATTCCGGGATTAGAATTCCGTGAAATGAAAGAAGCGGATCGCTGCTGTGGGTCTGCGGGTAGCTTCAGTATTATGCATCATGATCTATCCATGAAAGTACTAGGCCGGAAGGTGAGTAATATCGTAACTTCCAAGGCAGAGGTGGTGGCCACCAGTTGCCCGACCTGTACTATGCAGTTAACTTACGGGTTAAAGAGTCACGGTTTGGCGGGGCAAGTAGTACATCCAGTTCAGTTACTGGCTAAGACATATTTAAAAAGTAAGTAGAATAACCGCTGTTACTCGGTAGACCTTGTCGTCCGCGGAGGTCCAAAGCCTACGCGGAACGACATTTAAAGAAGCTTCATAAGCACTTGCAATGCCAGTTGTTTGCCATTAATTTACTAAATATTCATAAAGCAGTGAAAACAATGAAAACAAATAGGACTGCTAAGAGTGGAAGGCGAATTACTCAATTATTAAAATATTTAGAATTAATTATGTATGACCGTTACAAAGATGAAACAAATTTAGATCATGAAACATATTAATGTTACATGTCAGAAACATATATGTAATGTGAGCTTTTTGGAAAATTGAATATGATCAAAATATTTTATTTAATTTTAATTAATTAAGTGAGTGAACTATAAGCAGGAGTTAGACGTGGACCGTAAATGCAATTTGCTAATAGTGCTTGAATGAAGTTTACATTGGAAACTGGCATAGAAATTGCACTAATTAGGTTGATATCAATTTTTTTTGAGAGATAAAGAACTAGGCATTCTCTCAAAATCAAGTGGAGCTAGATTTTCTGATTTAACAACTTTTTGGGAGGTGAAGTATAGATCATAGAACTGGTAGACTCTAAAAACCTATCAAATTCTAAAAAAAGAGAGGGGAATTATTTTAATGAAGAAAAATCGCTTTTTTAGTGCAGTACTCGTAACGGTTCTCTCCGTTGCACTCCTTGGCTGTGGAACGACTGCAGCGGTTAAACCAGCTGATAAGCCTGCTGATTCAGCTAAGAAGCCGAGTGTTACGGTTAAGCTATCCTCTACATCCAGTAAAGGTGGAGCTATGTATGAAGGGGCTGTGAAGTTTAAAGAGCTCGTCGAGGAACGCTCCAAAGGAGATATTGTGGTTCAAGTATTTCCTGATGGCCAATTAGCGAAAGACCTTGCAGCTATTGATGCCCATAAAACTGGTGCGATCCATATGTCTTTACCCTCAACAGCTATGGCTCAAATAGATCCAAAATTCGGTGTTTTCGATATCCCTTTCTTATTTAAAGATGCTGCTGCAGTAAGTAAATTTGCCCATGGCGAAATGTGGGCGAAAGAGTTCCAGCCTTTATTTGAGAAGTATGGGATGGTTGGCTTAGGCTTTTGGGAAAATGGTTTCCGTCACATCACGAATAACAAGCGTCCTATTAATACTCCAGAAGATTTAAAAGGCATTAAACTTCGGGTACCAGAGAGCAAACTTCGAGTAGCCATGTTTAAAGAATTCGGTGCCAATCCTGCAACCTCAGATTTTAGTGAGGTGTTTACAGCTTTACAGCAGGGAGTCTTTGATGGACAGGAAAATCCATTTGTTCAAATTGAAGCTGGACGCTTCGCCGAAGTTCAAAAGTATCTATCTCTAACAAATCATACCTATACACCTGCTTACCTAGTTGCTAGTAAGGTGTGGTTTGACAAATTAGCACCCGAGCAACAAGCAATCCTTAGAAAAGCGGCGGTCGACGCGGGCGACTATACACGTGAATATGGAGCAAAAGTAGAAGGTGAGCTACTAGCCAAATTCAAGGCGGCAGGGATGCAAGTTAACACTGCCGATGTACCATCCTTCCAGGCCAAGACAGGACCTGTCATTGATTTACTTAAAGCATCTATTGATCCAGCTTTCGTAGATCAAGTGGTGAAAGCTGCCAAGGAGTAATAAAGACCCAATCTGAGCTCACAAGCAACTCATGCCCCTTATTCTTTCACTGAAGCTTTTGATGATCACTGAATAAGGGACATGAGTTATTAAATGAAAACCTAAGGGGGCAGGATCAAATGCAGTTTCTAAGTCGACTTGATCGAATCATAACTGCCGGATTAAAATGGACCCTTGTCATACTGATGATTGCGATTACGTTAAGTGTGGCTTGGGGAGTATTTACGCGTTTTGTATTGCAAGATTCAGCAACTTGGACAGGCGAATTTTCAGGGTTTTCTCTAGTTTGGATCACCTTTCTGGGATCCGCTTATGCAGTTTATGAAAAAACCCATATTCGTTTTGAATCCTTGTTTGATATGCTTCCCCAGTCAATACGCTTAGTTATTCAAACGATCTTCAATCTAGTTATGCTCACTTTCTTTGCAATCATTGTAATTACCGGCTTTAATTTATCAATGGGTGCGATGAGTGCGGAGACTGTATCTTTGCCTATCACTAAAGGAGTCGCTTATTTAGTCCTTCCTGTAGGTAGTGCAATTATAATCCTGGGCTTGTTGTCAGATACCCTAAATTCGTTTAAAAGAGGTGATAGTAAATGATTGCAGCGGTACTAATTGGAGGGATTGTGGGCTTAGTTCTGTTGGGACTGCCGATCGGTTTTGCTTTAGCAGTCGTCGGGATAGGGTTGTTTTTCATGACCGGAGCTCCTTTGGATATGTTGCCGATTATTTTATTCGATGGTACTAATAACTTCCCACTCCTGGCTATTCCGTTATTTATGGTGGTTGGAGAGTTAATGGGCGCTGTGAATTTATCCCAACGACTTGTTAATTTCGCAGGTAGTCTGGTGGGTTTTGCTCGTGGAGGATTAGCTCAAGTAACCGTGGTAACTTCCATGATTTTTGCCGAGATTTCCGGATCTGCTGTTGCCGGTGCGGCTGCCCTAGGCGGTGTTTTGATACCGGAGATGAAGAAAAAAGGGTACTCACAGGGTTTTGCTGCGGCCTTAGTGTCTGTGGCAGCGACCATGGCAATCATTCTACCCCCTAGTATTCCCATGATTCTGTACGGGGTTATGGCTGGGGTCAGTGTCTCGGATTTGTTTATCGCAGGTATTATCCCAGGATTGATTGTCGCAGTCGTCTTAATGACAGTAAATCACTTTTTTGCCAAGAAAAATAATTGGGAAGCCGCTTCCACATTTTCCTTTCCGACAGTAGGGAAGACATTTAAAGAAGCATTTTGGGCACTAACCATACCGTTTATTATTCTCGGTGGAATCTGGGGCGGAATATTTACCCCGACCGAAGCTGCAGCTGTAGCGTCTGTTGCCGCATTTTTAATCGGTATGTTTATCTACAAGGAATTGAAGCTGAAAGATTTACCTGATCTCTTACTAAGAGCAGCCAATCAGACTGCCGTTGTCATGATCATTATTTCCGCGTCGGCGGTTATTGGTTGGTTTTTAACCAGTGAGCAAATCCCGCAGAGTTTGGCTGCTTGGGTTACGACCATAACAAATAACCCAATCGCCGTTTTAGCGATCCTAAATGTTTTTTTCTTGGTCGTTGGGATGTTCATGCATTCCGCAGCAGCGATCATTATGCTTATTCCGATCTTAATGCCATTGATTCGCGACTTGGGTATCGATCCGATTCACTTCGGGATCATTATAACCATCAACCTTGGGATTGGTCAGCAAACACCACCCGTGGCATCTGTCCTACTGACAGCGTGTTCAGTCGGAAATGTTCCTTTGGTTCAGACGTTTCCTTATCTAAAAGTCTATATTGCCGTCATGCTGGGAATTCTGGCAGTGATAACTTATGTTCCGATCATTAGTACTTACTTGCCTTCGATAATGTAAGACACGAATATAAGTCCGCATCATTTCGGTTACTAAATAGATTATATAAACGGTTGTAAATAAAGGCTTAATCGGCAAAGAAATAAAGCAACCAGTGTGCTTTGATAAATATCAGCGATCATTGGTTGCTTTATTACGTGGTAAAACGTGATCAGAGCAAAATTAATTATGATTTATCCGATAACGTTTCGTCGGACGCCCGATTGTGCCGTATTCCAATTCAATATGAACCTTTCCGGTTTCTACTAAGTATTCCAAGTAACGCCAAACAGTAATCTTAGAAATGGCAAGTTCTGCTGCGATGTGCTGACAAGAGAGGGTTTGTTCCTGTTTATTCAAGAAACCCAAAATTTGATCTAGGGTCAATTGATGAAAACCCTTAGGCAGTGGAGTGGATTTGCTAGGGGGGATGATTTCTCTAATAGGTTCAACTGGTGTATTAAGCTTATCAAGATCATGCTGACTTAAATCCGAGTTTTTCGACAACAGGTGTCGTTGCCTTAAATAGCTTTGCAGAGCCTGTTGGAGACGCTCCATATCGAAAGGTTTAATCAGATAGTCAACAGCACCGTAGCGTAAGGCCTCCTGAATGGTTGAACTATCCTTAGCGGCAGTCACTAATATGATATCCGTGGGGATTTTCTTTTGACGAATTTGTTTTAGAATGCTTAGACCGTTACCATGCGTTAAAAAGATATCCAATAAAACTAAATCGGGCTGAGATTCGATGATTTGTTGTAAAGAATCATTTTCATTATTGCTTATCCCAACGACTATAAAAGGAGCCATTTTTTCCGTAAATCGTTTATTGATACTTGCTACCATAGGATCGTCCTCGACAATAAACACTTTGATGGGTTCCAAATGAAAACAACTCCTTTCATAACAGCACCAGCTAGAATTAAGTGTTAAGGTAGTTTATAAGGAATTAGGACTCGGAAAGTCGTTCCCTGATCATTAGTGTCAAAGGTAATCGTTCCACCAGCCACGTCAATACGGTTCTTACAGTTTGGCAGACCAAAGCCTTGGCCATGTTCCTTAGAGGTAAAACCAGCTTCAAATACCCGGTGGCGATATTCCAGAGGAATGCCCGTTCCGCTGTCTATGACCTCAATAAAAATATCTTGGGGGCTTTGTTTTATAAGCACCCGGATTAAGCTTTTTGGCTGGTGAGTGACTGAATCAAAGGCGTTTTCAATCAAATTACCCAAAACCACTATCATGGCATGTTCATCAAAATACTCAGGGAGAGCCAGGAGTTGGCTTTCAAGGTCGATTTCCAGATTAATTTGTTTTTCCTGGGCTTCACTAGCTTTGCCAGTTAATAGCCCGACAACAGCACTACACTGAATATTCACCATCAGAAAACTGACTAAGGACTGTTCTTTCAAGGTAACAGTCGAAATATAGTTTTTTGCCTCGTCATAAGCTTCCAGTTGAATGAGGCCAGAAATAACATGGAGTTTGTTCAGAAATTCATGAGTACGTGCCCGAAGGGCTTCGACAATTTTCCTTACCCCGGTGAGTTCTTCAGCAATATGGCTAACTTCTGTTAAGGGGCGGAATGTGGCAATGGCACCCATGACCTTTTTTTTAATCACTAAGGGATGACGATTCGTTAGGACAATGTTGCCATTGATCAACAACTGCTCGTCTGCTAAGGGTTGTTGAGTATTCATGACCAGCGGAAGTTGGGAATCGGGGATCAGTTCAGAAATATGCCGACCTATAAACTCCGTGCCCGGTGGGAAAAGGTTCTGGGCTACTTGGTTAACAACTGTAACCTCACAATTCTGGTCAATGGCAATAATCCCTTCTTTAACGGATTGTAGCATACAGTCGCGCTCTTTGAGCAAGGTCGCAATTTCTAAGGGTTCCATACCGAAAATTAAGTTTTTTATGTTATTAGCCAATAAAATCGAAAAGAACAAAACCAAAAAAAAGCTGACTGGTATGACCATATAAAAGATTTTATAAATCTTGGAAAGCGTTAAGGAAATTCCCGGTTCAAAGTAGCCGACAGCAACAGCGCCAATCTGTTGATGGTCCTTATAGATGGGAGCAAAAGCTCTAATCGAGGGACCGGATATTCCTACAGCTTTAGAGGTATAAGATTTACCCAGCAGAGCGGGTCCTTCATCCCCACCCGTGAAGGGTAGGCCAATTAATTCCTTGTTCGGATGGCTATGGCGGTTACCATCTCTGTCCATAAAGACGACAAACGCAGCGTGCGTGTTTCGACGGATTTCTTCAGCGATCGTCTGTAGATCTTTGGCTGGTGTTTCAAAAAAATAGGCTGCTTTGACATCCTCGCGTTGAGCGGCGAGTGTCGCAATATCCATGGCTTGATTAGCAATTTGCTGTTCAAAGCTATCAATAAAACTAAAATGCAAAATGCTTACAGCTAGAATTAGTGGTATTAAACTACTAATTGCAGTGATTATAAAGACTCGAACACGCAAAGGCAGTGGTTTTCCCATATCACCCTCCAAGAACGAATTGCTACTATGAATTAATGCTATAAAATCATACTCGTTTATACTAACAGATTGTTTTATTTATTGCTATATGATTTATCTGACAAGAGATAATTAAAGCAATATTAAAATTAAAGGTAATATTTCCAAAACGATGAAAACAATGAAAACAATGAAAACAAGTAGGAGTTCAAAAATGAAGCTCGAATAATAATTCTATTGAAAGGGGGATAGCAAGATGGTGATGGAAAATCCCGCTTGTAAGCGAATTTTTGTTGATCAAAGCCGTTGTTTGGGATGTAAGACCTGTGAATTAAGGTGTGCAGTAGAACGTAGCTCTATCGGTAAATCTTTGACGGACGCTGTCCAGGAACAAATCTTGCCACGGCCAAGGGTTTATGTCGAATGGGATGGGGTAAATTCAGTCCCTATTCAGTGCAGGCATTGTGAAGACGCCCCATGTTTGGAAATATGCTCAACTGGGGCAATGCAACGAGATGAGAAGAGTGGTTGCGTTTTTGTCGATGGAAGCAAATGTATTTCGTGTTGGATGTGTGTTATGGTCTGCCCTTATGGAGTGATTGCTCCAGCTCATGAGAAACACTCTGCAGATAAATGTGATCAATGTTTCCAAATGCCGCAACCCTATTGTGTGGCAGCCTGCCCAACAGGTGCCTTACAGGAGATATCCCCTGAGGACTATGAACTTAGTCTAAAACAAAAGAGACAGTCCGTGTTGCCTACTTGAGCAAAGATTTTAAAGATGTAGCTCTTGTAGAGCTGAATATAGGAGGGATTTTAATTCATGCGTCAAGTTCGAAGAAAAACAATGGACACCGCCGCTAGGGACTATTTGTTGAAGGCTAAAAATGAGGGGCTTCAACTTTCTTGGAATAAATATGAGGGTATGTTACCCCAAGATGGATTTAGTCAAATAGGGCTGAGCTGTCATGAGTGTCTGCTGGGGCCTTGCCGTTTAAACCCGTTTCGCCCGGAGGAAGACAGTACGGTTTGTGGTTTAGGAAAAGATGAGCTTGTCTTAGGATGGTTGACCCGCCAAGCTAGTGAAAATCGTGAATTACTTGCTTCAGGCTCGCAACTCTTAGCAGAGCTTAGGCTTAAAGTAACGGCTAACGAAGTTGCCCTGGATCTGCTCCAATCCAAAGCAGCTAAATGGTCGGTTAGTGGGGAAGGCTTAGGCGACTTAGTGATGGGTTTAAGCTTAAAGTATGCAGAGTTGGCATATCCTCAGGCCCAGTCTAAGAAGTGCATCAAAAGTTATTTGAAGAGCTTAGGGTCGCAACAAATTAGCTTACTAGATTTTAACTCTGACCTGGCGGAGGTCCTCTATGGTCAGTGTGATAGTCAGTCCCGTTTGGTTGGTTTAGCAGTAATTAAAGAAAAAGCCGTCAACATATGCTTAGACGGTGTGAGCCCTACGTTACTTGCTACTGCCCAGGAGTTAGGCGCTGAACTTGAGGATGAAGCGTTCCAACAAGGGGCAAGTGAGGGTCTAAATATCGTCTTAGCCGGGGATTTTTCCTCAAATTTTGACTTGAATACTGCCTGCAATCAGGGCACGATTGAATTTGCTGTTTTAACCGGCCTCATAGATTTATATCTGATCGGAGATGGGCTTGGCAAAGCAAGGATTCCTGCCGCAAGTTATCATACTGTAGTTGCTTCCGCAGGTTCAAGCAAAGAGGCCCTTAAAGAGGTCTTTTTGCAGGGCATTGCTGCTTACGGTCAACGTGATTTGAACAAAGTAAAGGTTTCTAATCACGTCGAAAAAGCTGAAGCGGTATGTAAGATCGATCCACAGCAGATTAAGGTGCTACTTGATCAAGGGGTAGTCAAGGGGATCTGTGTGATTGGTGGAGGGTCAAACCTTAAACTAACTGAGGATCAAGGTACTTTGGAACTTGCTGGCAGACTAAGTGCTGAGAAGATTCTCTGCCTAACCTATGGGAATTCAGCGGTAACACTTGCTAAATACGGCTTCTTAAATTCAGGGGATCTGGGAAACAGAGTCTTGGCTGGTGAGTTAGATATCGAGACTGCACCACTGATCTATAGTATCGGTGGCGAAGGTGATGCAGCTAAGATCCTCGCAGCACTTAGAGTTGCCGGAGGAGAAAAAGCGGTAGCCGTCTTCCCTGAGCTAACGAGTGCTAGAGATTTGCAAATGGCTTTAGCAATAGCCCAGACGGGGGCTAAGGTATTTACGGGCGTACAATTACCTGTTGCAGGTAGTGTCAAGATTTCAGAGGAAATCGGTAAAGTCATTGAGTATTGTGGACCGAAAGAATTAGCAGATACTGTGGTTAAATACTTTGCAATAAAAGAGTAGCTTGACCCGATAGTCAAGCTGAAAGGAGGGATAGTTTTGCAAATTGACGCTAATAAGTGCGTAGGATGTGGACAATGTAGGCCGTTTTGCACCATGGGAGTGATTAATTTTACTCGCAGTGGAAAAGGAACCAAAGTCCATTGCTATGTTGATGAGGATGAATGTGTAGATTGTGGAATATGCTACCGGGCCAAGGTATGCCCAGTGGAGGCCCTTCATCAACCACTCTACGGTTGGCCGCGTTCTATCAGAGGAACCTTTAGTAATCCGTTAGCAGAACATAAGGAAACTCGTGTGCCAGGCCGTGGTACAGAGGAAATGAAAACCAATGATATTACCAATCGCTTTAAACGAGGCTACGCCGGAATGGCCGCTGAGATGGGCCGTCCAGGTACGGGAGCTCGAATGAGCGAAGCAGAAAAGGTCTTTAAAGCCTTAGCCAAATTAGGTGTCGAGTTTGAACCCAATAACCCGTTGACCGGATTACTCAAAGATAAAGCAACTGGGGAGATGAACCCGGAGGTTCTCAATGAAAAGGTGCTTTCGGCGATTATTGAAATGATTATTCCCTTAGATAAGGTGATCCCTGTACTGGAAACGATGGAAAGGGTGGCAGAGGAAATCAATACGGTTTTTTCAATCGACTTAGTGGCGAGGACCGATGAGGATTTTTCCATTCCCACGGCACGAATTATGAATGAAAATAATAAATGGTTTTCCATCAACGGAAAAATTAATCTTGGGTTAGGTCACATGAACGTGAAGGGAGCGGATGTAAAATGAGCCATACCCTTCATCGACGAGGAACCGAGGATAATTTACAACAAGATTATATTGTTTTTTCTATGACTGCCAAAGGGTTTAATGAAGTTAATTCCAGGCATGCTT
Organism: Desulfosporosinus sp. BICA1-9; assembly: GCF_000802135.1. NCBI lineage: Bacteria > Bacillati > Bacillota > Clostridia > Eubacteriales > Desulfitobacteriaceae > Desulfosporosinus > Desulfosporosinus sp. BICA1-9. The sequence goes on along the minus strand of NZ_JUEE01000066.1, from coordinate 51,022 downwards.
TACAGGAATTTTTACGAATCCTCGATAAATATGAACATGTCAATATGGGTGATATGAAAACCGGTGGGAAGTTTCTCGTCAATAAGGATCAAATCATCAATAATGTCGCAGATACCTCCATCGTTCACGCTGTATTTTCGGATCGCGGACAGCTCAGAGATGCTCTAAAAGAACTTAAAGAAGCGGAACTCGGAGTTTCGGTCATTGTTTCAGGAATCGTTGAACATGTGGAACAGGCTTGTCAGGATGCCGGGATTGATCCTCACACGGTAGAATACTCAGTCGGTATCCGCGGTAAGCTTACGCGGCTTCCCGAGGATGAGCTCCTTGAAATTACGACCATGTGTGGACATGGGATGGTTTCACAGCATTTAGTTCGGCAAATGCTGCTCGATCTCAAACGAGGCAAACGCACGGCTCAAGAGGCAGGGGAATATCTGGCCACGCCTTGTGTGTGTGGAGTCTTTAACCCCCAAAGGGCGCAGAGACTTCTTGAAGAACTGGCTGAAGTATGGTGCTTTGACGAAGTATAGACAGGGGGTTACACCATTGGTTTATGTGATTGTGGGTAATGGCCCTGCGGGGACAAATGCGATCGAACAGATTCGCAACATCGACCCAACGGGGAAAATTATCTTGATAGCTCAAGAGGCTAACCTTCCGTATAGCCGAATAACAACCCCGGAATATATGACAAATGAGCTTGAAGAACAAGATATTTATATTCGAAGTGCGGATTTCTATGAGAACTATGCAGTAGAAACTCGCCTTGGACACAGGGTGGAACAAGTCCTCGCGCAGGAAAACCTGGTTATCTTAGAGGATGGTGAGAAAATCTCCTATGATAAGCTTCTGCTTGCTACAGGTTCCCGGCCCTTCATTCCAAGCTGGATTGATCTGGAGGTTGAAGGGGTATTTTCCCTTTGGAATAAAGCAGATTCTGAGGAGATAAACTCATTTTTGCCCCAAGTTAAAAATGCTGTCATAATCGGTGGAGGTCTGGTGGGTTTACAGGCCGCCCGTGCTTTAAATACTTACGGCATTAAGGTAAGTGTTATGGAAATGGCGAACCGCCTAATGCCAGGTCAACTAGATCAAGCTGCCGCGGATATGCTATTAAAAGCCCTTGCCAACCATGGTGTACAGGTATGCTTAGAGACCGAGGTTAAATCTTTACAAGTTAAAGATAACAAGGTTGAGGGAGTTCAAACAGTCGATCAACTCCTCGAAGCTGAGCTCGTGATTATAGCCGTAGGGGTAAGACCCAATCTAGAGTTTTTGACTGAAAGTGAAGTTCAAATTGAAAAGGGGATTGTCGTCAACGAATTCATGCAATCAAGTGTCCCGACAATCTATGCCGCGGGGGATATCGCTCAAGCAACGAGTTTGCTCACAGGTGAATCAATGCTCAGGGCGTTGTGGCTTACAGCGGTTCAACAAGGGAAAATTGCCGGAGCTAGTATGGCCGGTTCGAGGACCGCTTATCCAGGGAGTCACGCCATGAACTCAATTCAACTTTTTGGGCTGCCGATTATTTCCTTGGGAAGAATCGAAGGTGGACCTGGCGTGGAGGAAGTTATTCTTCGCCAGCCCGCCTCAGGGGTCTATCAAAAGCTTTTACTTGAAGATGGACGCTTAACAGGTCTGCTATTTGCAGGGGAAGTTCAGGAAGCCGGTGTTTTGTATCACAAATTGGGCCAGCAACTGAACCAAGGATATTGGGGTTCTTTAAGACTGCTCGATGTTGAGGATATGCTAGCTTGACCAGGCTCATAGGAGCCTTACCAAGGGCTAACCTATCCCCACTTATTAGAAGTGGGGGTCTTAAGAAATTGATTAAAATTTGCAAATAGGAGTGTATTTAATGGGAATAACAACTAAAGCAGCTTTACTTAATAAAGCGTACGACATTTTTCTTGTCGAACGTAAGTTAGAATGTGGGCCTGATGAGGTTATTGTAAAAAACCATTTGATTGGAATTTGTGGGTCTGATAAAACCTTTTACAGAGGACAGATGCCCCCCCAGACAGCTGAGTTTAGGCAAAAGCCTGAGTTCCCCTTCAAATTAGGGCACGAGAGCGGCGGTACCGTCGTAGAAGTGGGCTCAAAAGTCAGGGAATATAAGGTTGGGGACAAGGTAATCGCCTTTGGCTGGAATAATAACTTGGCGGAATATTTTAATGCCAAAGAATGGGAACTCCAACCGGTACCGGAAGGATTAGATATGGAGTTGGCGTCTTTAGGCGAGCCCACAGCCTGTGCGATGTATTCCGGCATGAACTCAGGTGTCCAATTAGGGGACACTGTTGTAGTCATGGGTGGCGGCTTTGCGGGTCAGATTATCGCTCAATGTGCCAAACAAAAGGGCGCGGAGAAAGTGATCGTTGTCGATGTGTTAGAGGGAAAATTAGCCCTAGCTAAAAAGCTTGGTGCGGATATTGTTATAAATTCCACACAACAAGATGCTGTTCAATTAGTAGCCGAATTAACCAAAGGGCAAGGTGCAGACGTTGTGGTAGAGGCAGCAGGCAGCCAAGAATCGATTAATATGTGTACAAAAATGCTTCGCCACAATGGAAAGTTTGTCTGGTATAGTTGGATTACCCAACCAGTTACGTTAGATATCAGTCGCTGGCATGACGATGGTATAGAATTTATCAATACCTGCCTCGTTCATCATTCCTGGCGTGAACGATTTGTCTGGACTCCCAAAACCCTCCGGCCCGTCATTCAAGGACTGATTGATATCAAATCCTTGATTACCCATGAGTTTAAGCTCGATCAGATTAAAGAAGCCTTTGAGTTAGTGGATAAAGATGATACAGCAATCAAGGTCATTTTGCGTCCCTAAAAATACTCATCGCGAACGTAGTCCCGGTATCCCATATACCTATGTCCGTTTTGAGTGGAAGCGTCGTTGACTTAACAGTTAGAAGCTGTCATAGGTTAATAGATACCCCAGTAAGCGTTTTACTAGATTTCTTAGCTAAATAAACATGCCAGAACGTTTCGACGTTCTGGCATGTTTATTTATCATGTATGGGGATTAACTAGTCATTTCCAGAGCTTTATCGGGCTTCAATAAACGCAATCGTATATTGATTTATCACATGGTTTTTAATAATACCGCACAATGCGGCACTATCTTCAATATGCATTTGATCTCTGATGGAGCTATCAAAGAGAATTTGACACGTCGAGGGTATGTCCTCTTCGCCCTCCCAGAAGTGCAGAAGTATTGGGATTCTGGGAGCAAAGAAGCCCTTGGCAGCAATATCAGCTTTGCCTTGTAGCAAGATGAACCCTGCTTCTATTAGACTATGACGCAAGATATCTTTGTCACAGTTAGCAAAAAAACCACCTAAAGCATCAATCACATTCTTTTTAATGTTTGGGTAGAATACATTCCCGTGTGGCAAATCACGGTAAGAGACCCATTGGTCGGAGAAGGGGACGTTTTTTGCGTAAGATAAATAATTAAGAAGCAGTAATCTTGCATCGAATGAGGTATTCAGACCCTGACTGATTATTTGCCCTTCTGGATAGGATATTTCGATTGTCTTGCCAAAGCTTTCGATTGTAAAGCGGCCATTTGAGAAGTTGCATTGTGATCCTTTCGAAATTGACTCTGGCGCCAATTTGCACAGGTTTTCTCTGCTTTTCATAAATGCTGGGGCATATCCACCTTCATAATGGTTGTTGTTAGTCATACTTACAATCGACCTCCACTATTATTTCTGCCATAGGTTATAGTGCAAGTTTAATGTGGTTCTAGAACTAGAATTATTTCTTTATTCTTGTTTTCATCTGTGTATTCCTTTAATATGAAGTAAAAGTTTTGCTTAGCTGCTGATTAGTGATAAAATATCAAGCATGTATCGTAAACCGCAATAAGTTATATGGATACCCCTATACATAAAGTGAAGAAAATGCTAGCGAAACATTTATAGGCGGAGGTAGAACACAGAGATGATGAACCCTTTCTTTATTGTAGTTATTTTTGTAGTTTTACTAATTTACGGTGGTCTCAATTACTACATCGGCCTGCGGGGGTGGCAGACCGTCTTTAGCTACTTGCCTTTCTTAAGCCCTAGAGTATATTGGCCCGTCTTTTCGCTGATTTCTATTTCCTATTTATTCAGTCGTTTAGCTGAGAAATATCTTCCCCCGGTTTTATACGAAGGATTGACTGTGTTAGGGGCTTATTGGCTGCCTGTAATGTTTTACTCATTATTGTTGATAACAACGCTCGATATCTTGCGCTTACTGGATCGTTGGATAAGACTTATCCCGATGGGGATAAAACAAAGTCTAAACCCCGCTTTGGGCTTAACTGTGTTGATTTTAGTTGTTGGTATTGTGAGTTATGGTGCTTGGAATGCCCGCCATCCGAGGGTTAACCATTACGATATGTCGATCGCTAAACAGGCTGGATCTCTTGAACAGTTGCATGTGGTCATGGTTTCCGACATCCATTTAGGGACGATCGTTCATAATGAGCATCTGACGAAAATGGTTAATACAATTAATGAACTTAAACCTGACCTGATCTTATTTGCAGGAGATGTGTTCGATGAAAACATCGAGTCATCAAATAAACAAGAAGTATCCGATACCTTTCGCCAATTAAGTGCGACCTACGGTGTTTTTGCGGTTCTTGGTAACCATGAGTATATTGGAGGAAATGCCGAAGAAGCAATAAAATATTTGAATGAGGCAGGGGTTAAGGTATTACGGGACAGCTTTCAAAAGATCAATGAAAGTTTTTATCTGATCGGCCGAGATGATCGATCGGGATCTCGTTTTAGCGGTGCCAAACGACAAGACCTTGAAACCTTAATGCAGGGCGTCAATCGTTCTCTTCCCGTCCTCTTAATGGACCATCAACCGTCACAACTAGCAGAGCCCGTGGAACAAGGGGTCGATTTACAAGTGTCCGGACATACCCATCGTGGACAAATGTTTCCCATTCAGTTTATTACAAGCCGAATCTTTGAAAATGACTGGGGATACCTACGCAAGGGAGATTTCCAACTGATTGTTTCTTCAGGTTATGGTACTTGGGGTCCGCCAGTACGAATTGGCAACACTCCGGAGATTGTGGATATTACGATTAGGTTTAGTGAGTAAATAGTTTAAAACAAAAGACTTAGGCGCTAATTGTGAGAACTATAAAAGAAGGACAGAATCGCTTCGGATTTTGTCCTTCTTTTTTTAAACGCAAAATTAATGTCCCAAAATAAGGTTATTAATAAGCAAAATTGTAAATCCTTGTAGAGCGCACTTTAGAGGTTTCACGGCCTTGCCCAGAAAGCAGTTACCGCTATGAACTCAGGGCAGAAAGAAGAGTCCTGGAGATATCTTGGGCAAATTCATGTTCTTTCGGATCAGCTGGTTGAAATGCTTAAAGAACTGCAGTGGGAATGTGGAAAGCAAGCCTAAGGTACGTAATTTCAGTCGAAAAATTGTTATTGACGAAACGAAATAATAATGATAAAGTTAGCACATACAAAGGTGATACTGATTATCAATTACAACTATTTGCGATAAGGAGGAGTTAGGAAAATGCCTTTAACGATGCTTTCCCCCGGTAAAGAGGCTGTAATTGAAGTCTGTAGGACCAAGGATACAACTAGAAAATTCTTGGAAGGTCTAGGTATTATTCCAGGTGTAAGTATATCGGTCATTTCGGAATTTAGTGGAAATCTCATTGTGGCCGTCAAAGGATCGAGGTTTGCTCTGAATAGAGGAGTCGCCCAGCAGGTGCTGGTGCAGGCTTGATATATAGGAGGTAAGTAGTTTGGAGAGGACTCTTAAGGACTTAAAACCGGGTGAAAAAGCGACAATTACCAAAGTTTTGGGAGAGAAAGGTGCGGTTAAGAAAAGGCTAATGGACATGGGTGTGACTCGTGGAGCAGAAGTACTGGTCAGAAAAGTAGCGCCTTTGGGGGATCCCATGGAGGTAAATATCCGAGGGTACGAGCTAACACTTAGAAAATCAGAAGCGGAAAACATCATTATTACATAAATGATGCTCCTGAATACAAAGGAGCATTATTTTAGAATCAACATTGAGAATGGTTATCATTAGTGCTTAGGTTTAAAGGAGATGTAAATACCTATGTCCTTGAAGTTTGCACTGGTGGGAAATCCAAACTGCGGAAAAACCACCTTGTTTAATGAAATCACAGGAAGTGCACAGTATGTTGGAAACTGGCCAGGTGTCACCATTGAAAAAAGAGAAGGAAAGGCCAACAAATTCAAAGAAGACATTCGGATCGTTGATCTACCGGGAATCTATTCCTTATCCCCATATTCAATGGAGGAAATCATATCTAGAGACTTTATCGGGCTTGAGTGGGAAATCATTTATTCCCATGCTAATCGGCTTCGGGTGCAGTGTCCCGGCAATTATGAGTGCCAGAACCTTAGAAAACGAAAAGGATCGACGCTTAACAATTATGCTCATACCCTTCATGTCCTCGTGCATGGCTGCCTTTGCAACGATTAAACGAGAGATGAATTCCTGGAAGTGGACTTTCATTGCAGTTGGATATTCAACAGGGGTAGCTTGGCTAGTAGCATTCCTGATCTTCCAAGTGGGAAAATTATTGGGTTTTAGTTGATCAAAAAAGGAAATAGGTGAAATAAATGATTAATTGGCTTATTGGCGGGTTCATAGTTGGAGTGACTGCATTTATTATTTTGCGAACGATTAGGCGCATGCGCAAAGGAGAAAGTAATTGCTGTGGAAATTGCACCGGGTGCAATTGTTCTAAATAAATACGACCATGAAGCGATTCAATTTGTGCTGTGCGATAGGAACAAAGGGCATTTATAAAGTATGAGTTTATATAAGCAATCTAACACAAGGAGGGTGACTATGAGTATCGTGCTAGTTGGAGGTCATGATAGAATGCATAGTGAATACATGGGAATATGCTCCAAGCGTGGACATCGTGTTAAGGTCTATACACAAATGCCAGCTAAGTTTGGTAAGGCGATCGGAACTCCGGATGGGATCGTTTTATTCACCTCGACTGTCTCCCATCAAATGATTCATGTTGCGGTAAAAGAAGCAAAAAGAAAGAAGATTCCGGTCTTCAGATGCCATACCAGTAGTGGAACTTCATTGGAAGGCTTGTTGCTGGAGCTTGAAGCGACAGCTAGCGGTGTAGCCACAGGAAAGTAAAGACATGAAAGGTACTTGCTCGCATGTTTCAATACATTCAAAGGATTTTCCGTCCGCACCATTTCCACGACATTATTGAATGTTTAGCCGCAGCACTGGAAGCGAAAGATTTATACACCAGTGGACATTCTTCAAGAGTAGGGGATATGTCGTACGATCTGGGGCGAGCTATGGGCCTGAAAGGTTCTGAACTTGAAAATCTTCATATCGCGGCTCACCTCCATGACATTGGTAAAATGGGCATTTCAGAAACTATTTTAAATAAAAAAGGAAGACTCCTTCCCCATGAGTTTGCTCAGATCCAAACACATCCGGAGATCGGCTATAAGATTTTGGCTAAATCGAAAGGTCTTAAACAAATTGCCGAAATTGTTCTTCATCACCACGAAAGATGGGATGGGAAAGGGTATCCCGGCGGCTTGAAGGAGGATAAAATCCCCCTGGGTTCGAGGATTATTGGGGTAGCAGATTCTGTGGATGCCATTACTTCCATAAGACCTTATCGAAAAGCCTTGTCCTGGGAGGAGTGCTGGGAAGAGATACTGATCAACAAAGGCCTACAATTTGACCCCGTAGCAGTGGAAGCGTCGGAAAAGCTGTGGAAACGATGGAAGGTTAGATGGCAGGAGTCTCAGAAGGGTAGCGAGGTGCCCGAACTAACGGTTGTAAAGTAAGTGTCGTCAGAAGACGCGGGGGACGGTTCTTTTGTCTAACTAGTGTGGTGAGACAGGAGAACCGTCCCCGTGTCTAAAGGAAGGGGAGCATTTTTAAAAATGCTCCCCTTCCTTTATGATTTATTTGTTATTTACTTGAGTGCTTCTCCGATGGTCCGACCAAATTCCTGACACTTAATGAGGCTCTCGTCATCCGGATTCCAGGTTACCCTAAGCCCTTCGTTGAGTAGCTCAAACTTAGCGTGTTCTAATTCAGTAGAAATCAGTTTAGTATTTTCACCACTCCAACCATAACTACCAAAGGCAGCGCCTTTCTTATTTTTTAGCGCTAATCCTTTGATCATTTCTAGGATTCCAGCGACGGCAAACGATATGCCTTTATTAATGGTCGGTGAACCAACAAGGATTGCCTTGGATTTAAAGACTTCTGTAATGATATCGTTTTTATCGGTATGGGTCGAATTGCAATTAAACAATTTAACAGTAACGTCTTTGTCACTTAGTTTGATTCCAGCGGCTATTTGTTCGGCCATTTTTCGGGTACTGTTCCACATGGTATCGTAGATGATTGATATTTGGTTTTCTTGGTAATCCTTAGCCCATGCCATATATTTATCGACAATTTGCAAGGGATTATCACGCCAAATGAGGCCATGGCTTGGGCAGATCATATCAACCGGCAGGTTAAAGCTTAAGATTTCAGTAATTTTATTGACTACCATTTTACTGAACGGAGTCAAAATATTAGCATAATATTTCTGGGCTTCGTGATATAAATCTGCCTGATTGACTAAGTCGTTGAACATATGCTCAGACGCTAAATGCTGACCAAAGCCATCATTGCTGAACAGGATGTTATCGCTGGTCAAGTAGGTGAACATCGTATCAGGCCAATGGAGCATTCTAGCCTCAATGAAAATAAACTCTTTGGAGCCTAGGCTTAATTTATCGCCCGTTTTGACGGGTATGAAGTTCCAATCTTGATGGTACTGGCCTTTTAAGGATTTGATGGCATTAGCGGTACAATAAATGGGGGTATTCGGGATTTCCCTCATTAATTCTGGCAAAGCCCCACTGTGATCCGGTTCACCATGATTCGCAATGATATAATCGATCGAATTTAAATCGATTTCTTTCTTCAAGTTAGCGACAAATTCTTTGGCGAACGGTGCCCAAACGCAATCGATGAGGGCTGTCTTTTTATCCCGAACAAGGTAAGAATTATAGCTAGAACCGCGGTGAGTCGAGAGTTCATCACCGTGAAACTTTTTTAATTCCCAGTCGATCTTACCAACCCATTTTACACTCTTGTTAATTTCAAAACTCATGGTAAACCTCCTAATAATTTTTTGGGGGGACACTTTAACCTCATTTTTTGCTGGTGCCGGGATACAATCTAGTTAAGTCAATGGTTATACATTGCACAAGCTGATAAATATATTCTACACTACTTAGGTTAATACTGCAATTATAAATATTATTATTTTATAATTAATATAAATAATTTGTAGCGGTTTCGGCCATCCAGTTTCGCTTGATAAAGGGCATTATCTGCGGCCTCAATTAACGTTTGAGGTAAGACAGCAGAATTAGCATATCCAATGGCAACCCCTAAACTAATGGTTACTTTTGGTGTAATAGAGGAAAGGCGATGGGGTATTGCTAGATTTTCCACATTGGCACGTAAAGTTTCCGCTACTTTTGTGGCACCCTCCACATCGGTGTTCGAAAGAACAACTACAAATTCTTCTCCACCGTAACGAGCAACGAAATCGACTTGGCGTTTCATGGAGTTCTTTAAGGCAGCCGCTACTTTTTGAAGACATTCATCTCCTTGTAGGTGACCGTAAGTATCATTATACGCTTTAAATAAGTCGATGTCACACATTATGAGTGCTATGGGTTCGCCATTACGTGCTGCTAGTGACCATAGTTGAGAAAGGAACTGATCAAAATGTCGACGATTGGCTATACCAGTTAAGCCATCAACTGAGGAGAGCAAACACTCTTCTAGAAGAGCGCGTTCCAATTGAGCCCGCTCTTCTAGAAGAGTGTTTGCTAAAGGCCGGAAAATATACAATCCTAGAAAGGCGAGAGTTAGAAGAATTATCACACCGCTTGTTGTTTCTAACATCTGAAGACGCTGGACTTTAGCTTCACTTTCTTGCTGGTATAGGGATACAATCTGATCTAAGGACTCTAAGAGGTTCTCCCTATTTTGAAGTATGTAGGTTAGATGAGGATTATCGGGGGTAAGCAAGTGTGCTGGTTCATTGGCTAGAGCTAGAGCTTCAAGATTATAGCGGTTAATTCGTGTTTGCATATTTGTTGGTGGGTTAAAATACATCTTCTGCATTTGAGGAGATAATGGTCGCGGTGAAATCATCTGAGGACAACCTTGGACTAATTCTTGATGATTTTTCTGTAATTGATCTATTGTGCTTAACAGTTGCTTTCTAAATTGATCTCGCTCACTAGTATCAGAGAAGTAAACAAGCTCTACACTTAGAAGGGCTGCTTACTGTGACAACCATCGTTGACTTCCACTTACATTCACAAGTCGTGCACTATCCTTTTGAGTCAAAATTACTTGGTGCATGGTAATGAAAGTAGCAAGGGTCCATAAGGCAATCAAACTTAAAGCTGAAGCATATGTGCGTGTTAGCTTAGATAGAGAACGTATTTTCATTTAATAGTCCCCCCTACATGCACGTTTATGGAGCTTGTCCACATCCTTTTTCTTCTACGTTTCTACACGATAATCCTGCATAAACGAATTAATTTTCAAAGACTATAAAGTGAAAAGTAGTCTAAGAAAGGTCTAACCCATATTACCGTAATTGCAACTACTAGAGAAAAGCCTTTGCTTGATTTTAACCAAGCAAAGGCTTTTAAAACTTAGGATGGATTTTACTGTTTAAAGGCCAGTTTGTGCCTAAATTCTCATAGGCATAACCGATTTGGGAATTATCAAAGGCAGCAACTGCAAAGGAGTAGGTTTTAGCGAGATCGTCGAACTGAATGTCTTTAGCAGACGTTGTTTTCAATTTACGGGAAATCTCTATGGTCCATTTCCACCTTATCCGGGACATTATTCTTTTAGCCGCAATGAGAAAAATTCTTATCCTTATCATTTTACTACAAATTCAAAAAATAATCATGCGAATGAGCCTAACAAAGGCGGCCTTGGTAGAAGCCTCGCTGGCAATTACCAAGGCCTTGTTAACTCGTTTTACTAAAACTAGTTATTTTTCGCCCCATCCTGAACCCAGTTCGTCATGGTTTGAATTTGATCTTTGCTTAAAGGCTCCTGCCCTACAGGCATTTGCGGTTGTTGAGAACCATCAATTAATTTAATTAGAGCACTTGCCCCAGGATTACTGGGAGTCACTTTTTCTACCGTTTTACTATAAGTGGCTATAGTCTCGTGACATTGGACACACTTGCTTTGTAAAATAGGCTGGATATCCTTTTTATAGCTGGGATGTGCCACGACCCCGGCTGCCGCTATCGGTTTAGGGACTGAACTCATCCCTTGATAGGTCAAAAATGCCAGGCCTATGACGACAGCGGCTGCCACACCCAAGGCGATCGGACGTTTTTTGGGACTACGGCTCGGATTACGATCCAGCCAAGGTAACCCAAAGAGCACCACCATAGCAACCACTGGGAGTCCTACCATGGCAACGACGTCTAAGGAACCTGGGAAGTATTTGAGAAGTTGATAGACACCGAAGAAGTACCAAGCGGGCTCCGGAATATAATGACTCTTATTCAGAGCATCAGCCGGATCTCCCAGACCCTGAGGATAAATAGCCGCTAATACCCAGATGCCTACGGCGACAATCAAAACCACGATAATCATGCGCAAGGCCACGTCCGGCCAGAAGGGCAAAGATTTCTTACTTACATCTTCTCCACGCTTGTGAGCCTCACTCAAGGCATCTGTTGACGACATTCCCTGCCGTAAAACAAAGAAAAAATGAGGCATGAAAGCCAAGAGGATGATGGCGGGGAGCACCAACATGTGCACTGAATAGAAACGGGTTAAAGTTGCTCCAGTGACTTGAGATCCATCCCGTAAGAAGCGGACCAGAAAATCACCGATACCAGGCACAAAGCCAGCCATCGCCGTACCCACTGTGGTCGCCCAATATCCTTCCTGATCCCAGGGGAGCAAGTAACCCGTAAAGGCCAGTCCCATGGTTCCTATCAGCAGAATAACCCCGGCAATCCAAGTCAATTCACGGGGCCGTTTATAAGCACCTTCGTAAAAAACACGTAATAGGTGCATGATCACCAAGACCACCATGAAGTCCGCACTCCAAGAATGCAGGGAACGGACATAATTGCCAATCGGTGAGGCTTGTATCGCTTGAATGCTGGTATAGGCTTCGGCCGCCGTCGGCTTATAGACCGTGGCCAAGAGAATTCCTGTCAGCGCTTGACTGATAAACACAAAGAGGGTGGCAAAACCTAAGTAATCTAAAAAACTGCTGCGTTTGGGTACCGGATGTTCAAACAGAGAGCCTATTAGGCTACTCAAATTTAATCGTTCATCCAACCATTTCATCATACCAGCATCCCACCAATCAGCACATTAGTACCCTCGATTTTGAGCACACGGCGACGCAACGATTTGGGTGGCGGCCCGGCAAGGATGGTGCCCTTCATGTCGAAAACCCCGCCATGACAAGGACAGATAAATTGCTTACTGGCTGCTACCCAATTAATAGCACACTCTAAATGGGTACAGTGAAAATCTAGGGCGATTACTCCTTCAGACCCCAGATTTACGACATAAACACCCTCTTCGACGCCCGATCCTTTATAACTTACTAAAGTCGGGGTATTGACCGGAAACTTATCTAAATTACCAACAGACTGCAGCTCCGTCGCGCCTGAAGCTGACGGTGGATTCAAAAAACTGCCCAAGAGACTCACATAAGATGCCCCGAGAGCAGCGCCGACCGTACCGATCCCTATACTCAAAAATTTACGTCTTCCTATTGAAGCTGAGTTCTTATCTTGATTGGAACTTTTCATTTCTGACCCTCTCCTTCATTGGGGGAATATTGGGTAAAGCAAGCAAAACAATGGATAACGTTCTACCGTCAGCCATTGTTTTGCTTGCTCTAGGAACAGAACATTATTTTTGACCTGCGTAATCGACGTTGGATGCAGGAACTTGAGTTGGTCTTTGGATTTTAATATACTTTTTGTCCGAGACAGCATGGCAAGTATTGCAAGATGCGATCGTTTTGTCATAAGCTACTTCAAAGGCTGCTTTATCTTTTTTGGCGACGACAGCTTGAAGAGGCTCAAGGGTATTCTTTTTAAATGCTTGGAGCGCTTCGGCCCGTTTGGGACGCGTGTTTTCTGCAACAGCTTGAACTCCGCCCATTTCCTTAGCCTCATAAGCGGCTAAATCCCAGTTTTGAGCTTGTGCAGCATACCATAAGGCAGCAAAACGCTGATTGTACTCGAGCATAACGGTTGCAGTGCTGGGATTGATGGTTTTGGTTTGAACATCCATGGATTTTTGGAGAGCATCAACTTTGGCTGCAAGATCTGGAGCAGCAGCTTGTTGAACCGGAGCTGGAGTTGGAGCTGGAGCTGGAGTTGCTGCTTTACCGCATCCTACGACAACTAAGGCAACCATTAAAAGCGAACTGACTAGGAGAAGGAGACGTTTCTTATTCATATAACTACCCCTTTCATTTTTGGCAAGATGCTTCGTCTTTATTAGTATGACAGTATTCACATTACTGGCCTAGAGTATCCTGTCATATCAAGGTCAGTACAAAAGTACTTAATTTGCTGTGGGTCTAGACTAGGGGAATTGCCAAAACAACTAAAGTACCTCCCTGCAAAGGGAGGTCGAACGAGATGGCTCCTTGCAAAATCAGGACGCGTTCATGGATATGACGCATCCCTAAACCGTTGCAGCCTGCAGGGTCTAAACACTCTTTGGGAAGTCCAATTCCGTCATCAGTAAAAGAGATATATAATTGATGCCGATGGTCTTTAACGTGCATGGCTACATGCTGGGCTTTGGCATGTTTGGCCACATTATTGAACAGTTCTGTGATGATGTGATACAGATGATCCTGCCGGTTGGGGGCCAACTGAAGATTTGGGTCGGTCAAACAGTTGAAATCAACGGTTATTTTATAACTGTTCTGAAACTCATCAATGATATTCTTGAACATCAACGATAGAGGTTGGTGGTAAATGGCTTCATTCTTGATTCCCATAATATAACTTCGAAGATCATGCATAGCCACGTCTAACGTTGTTATGCTCCTTTGCATTTCTGCTTGTACTGGGGAGGTTGGCCCAAGTTTATATTGGCAAGACTCAATCATAAGTTCCGCTGCATACAGAGTCTGTAGAACCCCGTCATGTAAATCACGGCTAATCCGTTCACGTTCTGCTAAACGTAAGGCTTCTTCTTTCGCTTGTAAGAATAAGTTGTCGGTGGCACGCTGAAATGCTCCCATTAAATTTAAGGTATAGTACAAAATGAAGATTCCGCAGAGGGTCCGGAAAAGCTGCACAGGTAACTTTGTAATATGAAAGAACCAACTCGAATTGATCAAATTAGCTGGGAAAAAGTCTTGCTGGGATACAATAATGCCTTCAAAAAAGGCATAGAAGAAAAAGCTAATGGCTAAAGCCTGTTCACTTCGCAAGATATCGGGGGCAGCTAGGTGCTTATGCCCATATTTCGCCTGCCGGAAAAGGGCCAATGATGTAATGAAAATTGAAGTCATACCTAAAAAATAGTGAGTAACAGTATCCCCAAGTAATAGCGAGTGCATATCCCCGTAACGCAAATTGACAAGCGAAAAGCCGAACCAGGCAGCGAAAAAACCATATGAAATCACTTCATCCAGCGACTTAAGTCGAGTGATGGCTAAGACGCGCAAACCAAAACTGAGCAAAACGATAAAAGAGAAGGCCGAGAAGAAAGAACGAACAACATACATCGAAAAAATTATATTTTGCTCAAAATAAGCCTGTTGTAAAGGAATAAACAAGTAGCCCCATTCGGATAAGCCATGGAAGATGCCAAATAAACTTAATAGCCATAAATCTTTGTTAAATGAAAATGGACTACTTTGTCGATATTGAACTAAAATAACGATGCCACTAGTGAAAAAAGTTAGACCATATAAGAAATAGATCACAGGCATATTGATATTGAGTAAATTGTAAAATGAGTCAAGATTTGTCATTTAAGGTTGGTCCAATGTTCGTGATACTTACGTTCCAAGGCATAGGCAGTCAACTGAGAGCGGTTACCATACCCCAATTTATGCAAGATATTGGAAACATAATTACGGACGGTGCTATAGCCTAGATAAAGGGTTTCGGCGATTTCCTTATTGCTCTTCCCTTGAGCAATCAATTCCAGAATCTCCGTCTCTCGCTCTGTCAGAGGTTCGCCAGGGGTCTTAGCGATAAGAGATTTCATTTTTTCTGAGATACGGTTGGTCAACTTAGCATCGATAATTTCTCCCCCGACTACAACCGTTTTAATCGCCTGGCAGAGGGCGGTACTTCCCATCTCTTTCATAATAAAACCTTTTGCACCCGCCAACAGAGAAGCAATGACCGCTTCCTCGTCAGCATAAGACGTCAGCATAATGACTTTGGAGTTCGGATAATCCGCCAAGATCTCGCGACAGGCTTCAATTCCCGTTCCATCAGGTAAACGTACATCCATCACGATCACTTCGGGTTGTAAAGCTTTGGTCTGCGCAATCGCTTCGCTCTTGCTTCCTGCCTCCGCAACCACTTCGAAATTCTCAACACGCGTTAAAGCGATGCGTAAGCCCATACGTAATATTTCGTGGTCATCGACGATCAGTATACGAACCTTCATGGTTTAAGCCTCCTATTTAGTAACCGTACTGAATTTGTAGACCTCATAAATTGTCTAAGCTGGGTAAAATACTTATTCTTATCATTTTACTACAAATTCAAAGATAATCATACGAAGTGGCTAACGACAAAACGTTTCCTATTCTTAGGCATAAGAAGAGCCTTGGTAGAAGCCTCTCTGGCAATTACCAAGGCCTTGTTAACTCGTTTTACTAAAACTAGTTATTTTTCGCCCCATCCTGAACCCAGTTCGTCATGGTTTGAATTTGATCTTTGCTTAAATCAAGATTAATAGATACTCTTCTCGACCCGCTGTTTGAATTGGCACAAAAAGATAGCCCCATTCTGACATCGCATGGGTAAAACCAAAAACGGCCAACAACCATAATGTTTTGGACAACTTCAACTGGCTTGGCTGAATAATTTGTATGGATATGGCCAGTCCCATTGTGAAAAAGGCTAAACCATAAACAAAATAAAGTACTTCATGTTGAATTATGATGTTCTGCCACCTCTTCAATTAGTTACTTGATAATTACGCAAAGCGACTAGTTTGTTAAGTTAAGGAGTCATTAAACTATTATTAGTATAAATCCATTCGAACATAAAGTACAACTAAGGCCTGTAGTAAGATTTTGGCTTAGCAGAGTGAACTCGTTTCAGCTAAAACTAAACATCGAGGCTTAACTGACGAAAGCTTCTAGTGGAGGGTAAGGAAGTAGTTATCAGAAGGGTAAAACTATTGATGTAATTATAAAGATTAGGTACTATTTTAAATAATTTCTTTATAATGGCTCAAAAAAGGTTTTTCAACTTTAACCGCGAAATTATCCCTAATTATACTAATAAAAACCAAGTGAACTCATTCACTAACTCAAACATTGAACACTCACTTATTAAACTGAGGCTTAGACGTGGATTAGGGTATAAAGTCTTCGAAAGAGGTGAACTTGTGCGCTCGCTCAAACATCAAATTCTTATACTTCTCATAGGTTCGCTCGTCCTACTGGCAGCTAGCTTCCTACTGGTTCTTGGTTTTTATATGAAGGATCGAGCCGTGGCTGCAGCGATAATCAAAGCACAAACAGATTTGGCAACTTGTGGGGAAATAATTGATAAAACCTATCCCGGCTCGTGGCATGTGCAAGACGAGAGCCTTTATAAAGGGCCCGTTAAAATCAGTCTCAATAATGATTTAGTGGATCATTTATCCCAGCTTACCGGGGACACTGTGACCGTATTTCTTGGAGACACCCGGGTAGCAACCACGGTACTTGGTTCCAATGGCGAACGAGCGATTGGTACGAAGGTTTCTGCTAATGTAGCCCAGACAGTCTTAAAAGATGGTCAGACTTATGTAGGAGAGGCTAATGTAGTTGGCCAGTGGTACCAAACCGGTTACGTTCCATTGCGCGCTGAGAATGGCCAAATTATTGGAATTTTTTATGTAGGTATTTCTCGTGCCTATGAACAGGAAATTATCACTCGATCTTTGCTTACTATGGCAGAACTAGGTTTAGCTTTAACAATCTTGGTAGCACTTCTCACTTGGTTTTTCATTCAGAGAGTGATCATCTATCCCTTACAAAATATCGCATTAGGAACTCGGGATGTAGCAACTGGACATCTTACCCACAAGATTAAAACTTCTAGCGCCAAGGAAATTGGGGAACTTGAGGATGCTTTTAACCAAATGGTAGAGCAGATCCAATCTCTAACAACGGAAATTAACCGGGCGAACAGTTGCAGTCCCGGGAATGATCCACTTGAAACTAAAAAAGCCTTACCTATTGGGTATATGCCATTATCCAGCCTAAATACTGCTGGGAATTTTGGAGAAACAGGGTTGCCTAAGGGCTTACATCAGGCCACTCTCGGCCAAATAGTTCAATTTTTACAAGCAAATCGACGGCCCCTTTCTGCAGAGGAAGTCGCGGAAGGAGTTAAGCTAACTAGGGTCACTGTACGCCGTTACCTTGAATTTCTAGAACATAGTGGGGCATTGAGATCGGAACAGAAATACGGAACAGTTGGTCGGCCCGTTAAGATATTTATTCCGCAGTGAATAATAGGCTCCCTATAGGGATTTTTTTATGTAAAACACTTCTGAGCTTTTTCGAAGACTCCACTTCTTTTGAAGGTGGAGTTTTTTTACTTCCATGGTGGTGCCCCATCCTTCGAAGCGAAGTGTTCTTATGGCAGGCTTCCGTCCCGAAGTCTTCGCCAAGGCTTGGCACCAGCCAAGGTACCTTTCAGATTTTGCTAATTAGTTCACTGTTTTCTTAATTAATAAAATTTTCTTTATTCACAAAACACTAATTTAATGTCCATAAACACGACAGGCAGAGAGAAGAAAGCTAAACTAGTCACATAAACCATTGCCTGCCCATCAGACCACTATGTCGATAGCCTGAATGTAACCTAGGGTCTAAAAAACAACAAATAGAGAGGTGTGAAAGTAGCAACAGTTTTAATAAAGGAGGATTTTCATGTGTGACACCGCTTCGCCCAATCAATTTGCTCAAAAGCTAGATGACTATATCGACGGTCTGACCCACAAAAAGGAAAACCTAATTGGGGTCCTGCATTATGCTCAAGAAATATATGGCTACCTACCCGATAATGTACAGTGGCATATCGCACAGAAACTTGATATACCTTCAGCCACAGTCTATGGCGTTGTAAGCTTTTATTCATTTTTCACGATGATCCCTAGGGGTGAACATGTTGTTAACGTATGCACCGGCACCGCCTGTTTTGTCCGAGGGGCTGATAAATTAAAAAAAGAACTTGAAAGTCAGCTGAAAATTAAAGCTGGAGAAACCTCTCCAGATAATCTCTTTACTTTAGAAACTCTGCGCTGCGTCGGAGCCTGCGGCCTGGCTCCAGTCATGATTGTCGATGGCGAAGTGCATGGACGCATGCACAAGGCACAAAACATTAATGAGGCTTTGGCCAAGTACCGCCCGGAAAGTTAAGCCTACTCGAAGCGCGATGCACGACGTTCGACTTCGAACTTCCGACTTCGAACCCCGTACGTCGAACCACGAACCACGAATAAGGAAGCGTCACCGAAGGAAGGGAAAGCCATATGAAACTCAAAAAAACCGATGCCTTGAATGCATTACAAGCTCAAAGTCTTAAACTCCTTGAATCACGGCAGGCTATCGACTCTCTTAGCCCTGAAAGCGCCCAAGGTCTGGTTCGGCATGTTATGGTCTGTGGAGGACCTGGTTGCCACTCTTCGGGCAGTCCTAGAATCGCTGAACGTCTCAAAGAAGAACTGAGCAGACTGGGATTGTCTGAACAGATCAAAGTCTTCCAACCCGGCTGTTTTGGTTTTTGCGAAAAGGGTCCGATGATCGAAATTTTCCCCGATAACGTAACTTATTGTGAAGTCTCGGCAGAAGACGTAAGCACCATCGTCGAAGAACACTTCCTACAGGGAAAGCTGGTAGAACACCTTCTTTTTATGGATCCGAACACCAAAGAGCGTTTCGCTACCAATATTCCTTTTTATGATGGACAACTGCGCATAGCCCTACGTAACGTCGGATATATTGCCCCAGAAAATATTCTTGAGTATATTGCTGCGGACGGCTACCAAGCCTTAGCTAAAGTTCTTTTTCAGATGACACCGATGGAGGTCATTGACGTCCTTAAAGTCAGTGGACTGCGGGGACGTGGCGGTGCTGGTTTTCCCACGGGTGCAAAATGGGAATTTACGCACCAAAGTCAGGCTGATCAACGATATATCATTTGCAATGCCGACGAAGGGGATCCGGGTGCCTTTATGGATCGCTCTGTCTTGGAAGGTGACCCCCATAGCGTTTTAGAGGCTATGCTCATAGCGGGGGCTGCGATTGGAGCTTCCGAAGGATTTATTTATGTCCGGGCAGAATACCCTGCGGCGATTCACCGGTTACAAGTTGCCATTGTGCAGGCGCGAGACTACGGCTTACTAGGAAAAGGGATTTTAGGCAGTGATTTTAGCTTTAACATTGAGCTTAAATACGGAGCTGGGGCCTTTGTCTGTGGTGAAGAAACGGCACTGATCCATTCTATCGAAGGGGCCAGGGGGGAACCGACTGTCAAACCTCCGTTTCCCGCGGAGAAGGGATTGTGGGGTAAACCAACCTGTGTCAACAATGTGGAAACCTTGGCTAATATCCCCCCCATAATTTTAAAGGGAGCAGAGTGGTTTGCCGGGATTGGCACGGAAAAAAGCAAAGGTACCAAAGTCTTTGCCTTAGCAGGTAAAGTGAATAATGTAGGGCTTGTGGAAGTCCCGATGGGGACAACCCTCCGGCAAATAATTTTTGACATTGGCGGAGGTATTAAGCAACATAAAACGTTTAAAGCAGCACAAACTGGAGGCCCCTCTGGTGGATGTATTCCGACTAAGTATTTAGATTCCCCGATTGATTACGAATCCTTAGCCGCTATCGGCTCCATGATGGGATCTGGTGGGCTGATTGTCTTAGATGAAGACGATTGCATGGTCAATATCGCCAAGTTCTTCCAAGAATTCACGATGGATGAATCCTGTGGTCGCTGTACGGCTTGCCGGGTTGGTACCAAGCGTCTTTATGAAATCCTGACCAAGATCACGGATGGCAGAGGCACGTTAGAGGATTTGGCTAATATGGAGAAACTCTGTCATATCATCAAGGATACTGCCCTATGCGGTTTAGGGCAAAGTGCACCCAATCCCATCCTTTCCACCTTAAAGTATTTCCGAGAAGAATATATTGCCCATGTTGTTGACAAAACCTGTCCGGCTGGCGTTTGTAAGAGCTTGTTAAAATATGAAATCACAGATAAGTGTGTAGGGTGTACCCTCTGCGTTAAGAAATGTCCTATGCATTGCATCGCTGGCTCAGCCAAAAAGCGCCACATCATCGACCAAGAACGTTGCTTAAAATGTGGGGCATGTATGGAACAATGCCGTGTCATTGGCGCCATCGTCTGCCATTAAGGTATCCCTGAAGGAGGACTCCATATGGATATTCAACTAACGATCAACGACATTTCCCTGACAGTACCGGAAGGAATGTCCATTTTAGACGCCGCCCGAACCATCAACATAGATATTCCCACCTTATGCTACCTAAAGCTTAACGAAATGCATTACAACAATAACATCGCTTCCTGCCGAATCTGTGTGGTCGAAGTCGAGGGTCGACGCAATTTGGCCTCCTCCTGTTCAACCCCAGTGTCGAAGGGAATGGTTGTTAAAACTGATTCGCTACGTGCTATCCAGGCTAGACGAGCCATGGTGGAACTTCTGCTTTCTGACCACCCTAAATCTTGTTTGACCTGTGCAAAAAACCAAGACTGCGACCTCCAATCCTTAGCGGCGGAATTAGGCGTACGCCATATCTCCTATGAAGGGGAAGAATCTGAGTTTGAAATCGACAGATCGAGTTCTTCCATTGTTCGAGATCCTAACAAATGTATTCGCTGCCGACGCTGCGAAACAATGTGCAACGAAGTACAGACTGTAGGTGTTTACTCTGCCGTAGGGCGTGGTTTTGAAACGGTGGTTAAAACGGCCTTCGATTTATCCCTTAGTAAAACTGCTTGCACGTTCTGCGGACAATGTATTGCGGTATGTCCCACTGGAGCATTGACTGAGCTGGATCAGGTCGACAAAGTTTGGAAGGCTCTCAACGATCCCAATCAATTTGTCGTTGTCCAGACAGCTCCTGCCGTACGGGTCGCTCTGGGGGAGGGATTCGGTTTAGAGCCGGGGACGATTGTTACGGGCAAAATGGTGGCTGCTCTTCGGAGGCTTGGTTTTGACCGCGTCTTTGATACGGATTTTGCGGCTGACCTGACGATTATGGAGGAAGCAACAGAGCTTGTTCACCGCATACAACATGGCGGACGTCTGCCTCTTCTGACAAGTTGCTGCCCCGCTTGGGTTAAATTCTTCGAACATCAATTCCCGGATCTCTTAGACATTCCTTCAACCTGTAAATCCCCTCATGAAATGTTAGGGGTCTTGATTAAAAGTTATTATGCGAGAACCCTGGGAATTGATCCAAAAACCATTACCGTTGTCTCTGTCATGCCCTGTGTTGCTAAAAAATACGAAGCGGCCCGTCCTGAACTCTCGCAAGGGGCAGAAACCGCAGATGTGGACATCGTTATTACCACCCGTGAACTTGCTCGCATGATCCGCGAAGCCAGCATTCATTTTGATCACCTCAAAGACCAAGAGTTTGATCATCCCTTAGGGGAATCGACCGGTGCTTCCGTAATTTTCGGCACAACAGGCGGAGTTCTCGAAGCCGCCTTGCGGACAGCCTATGAGGTACTCACCGGTGAAACTCTGGAGAAAGTGGAGTTTGAGGCTCTCCGAGGAATGGCTGGACTTAAGGAAGCGGTCATCCCGATCAAGGGACGGGATTATCGAATTGCGGTCATTCATGGTCTGGGTAATGCTCGTACTGTCCTTGAAAGAATCCAAGCCGGGGAAACCAATTACGACGTTATAGAAATCATGGCTTGCCCAGGAGGGTGTATCGGAGGCGGAGGACAACCCTATCATCATGGAAACCTAGAAATTCTTTCATTACGAGCCGGAGCTTTATACCGTGAAGACCGCGCCAAGCCCTTGCGCAAGTCGCACGAAAATCCGGCCATTATAGGTCTGTATAAAGATTATTTGGGCGAACCATACGGAGAAAGAGCGCATCAATTGTTGCACACCACCTATACGGCACGTAAGAAAATCTAGTCAGTAACTGGATTAGCTCGAATGATACAGTGGGGGTCTCAGTCGACTCTCGCTGTATTATCATCAATTGTGTGAGCTATGTGAGGCGTAAAAAGCATACATAATAGGGCTTTGGAATGGAAACATTTTATAATATCGAGCGTCTTTGTTCATGTGATTGAATAACTTGATATATAATAGAAGTATCTGTTGTGCTGGAGGTTTCTGACACAATGGATCTATAGCATACTTTTACCTGATTGTAAGGAATTTTCTGAGCAAAAGGAGAAGGGTTAATCACTAAGGGGCCTTCTTACTATTTGTAGAAGGCTTTTTTTATTCTGGAGGAAACATAAGATGAAGAAGAGAATAGGGGTTATAGGCATAGTTATTGAAGAATTTGAAAGCGCTAATAGGGTTAATGAGACTTTACACGATTTAGCGGGCATCATAATTGGCAGAATGGGTATCCCTTGTCCGGAGAGGGGCATATCAATTATCTCCTTGATCGTGGAGGGAACCTCGGATGAAATTAGTGCTATGACGGGTAAATTAGGGAAAATTAAAGGGGTTAATGTTAAATCAGCCTTAACTAAAAAATTGGAGGATTGACGATGAAAGAGTATTCGGCGAAGGACTTTATTATTGATGAAGAAATTCAGAGTTCTATGGAAGAAGGACAGGGTAAGGCCAACGATAAAAACTGTGTAAGCGCAATTCTTGAAAAGGCCAAGACTTGTCAAGGATTAACGCATAGAGAGGCAGCCGTGCTCTTAAATATAGAGGATAAAAACGTTCTGGCAGAAATGTTTAAGAGCGCCAAAGAGATTAAGGAGAAAATTTACGGCAAGAGAATTGTTATATTCGCCCCCCTTTATATTAGTAGTTATTGTATCAATAGCTGTGTCTATTGCGGATACCAAGCTTGTAATGAGAGTCTGAAGAGAAGTAAACTGACCATGGAACAATTGGAAGCGGAAGTGAAAATCTTAGAATCGCTAGGACACAAACGAATTGTCATAGAGGCGGGAGAAGACCCTGTTAATTGCTCCTTGGATTATGTGATTGAGTGCATTAGGAAGATATACTCCTTGAAGTTTGATAATGGAAGTATTAGACGAATAAATATCAACGTCGCGGCTACGACCGTAGAGGATTATCGACGCTTAAAAGAGGCAGATATCGGTACCTATACTTTATTTCAGGAGACGTATAATCAGGAAATTTATGAAAAAATGCATCCTACAGGTCCCAAACATAATTACAATTGGCATACTACGGCCATGGATAGAGCCATGGAAGCTGGAATTGGAGATGTCGGGATTGGCGTATTATATGGTTTATATGACTATAAATACGAAACCATAGCCCTGCTGATGCATGCTGAACATCTCGAGGAAGCCTTCGGCGTTGGGCCACATACCATTTCAGTTCCTAGATTGAGAGCCGCTGAGGGAGTGGATCTGAGTGATCTGCCTTATCTTGTTGAGGATGATGACTTTAAAAAGATAGTTGCTGTT
The DNA here is from genome assembly GCF_000802135.1 of Desulfosporosinus sp. BICA1-9. Taxonomy (NCBI): domain Bacteria; kingdom Bacillati; phylum Bacillota; class Clostridia; order Eubacteriales; family Desulfitobacteriaceae; genus Desulfosporosinus; species Desulfosporosinus sp. BICA1-9. The sequence continues at coordinate 27,022 of NZ_JUEE01000066.1, read as the reverse complement.
TTGAGGTTGGCTGTTCCCTATACCGGAATGATTCTCTCGACAAGAGAAGAAGTTGGTTTTAGGGAAGAGGTGTTAGCCTTAGGAATTTCTCAGATTAGTGCGGGTTCTTGCACAGGAGTAGGCGCATACTCGAAGGAACATGGAATCAATAATACGGAAGAAAAACCACAATTTGAAGTGGCAGATCATCGTTCACCGATGGAAGTCATTAAGAGTTTATGTGTTAGTGGTTATGTACCAAGTTACTGTACGGCCTGCTATAGAGAAGGAAGAACCGGGGATCGGTTTATGGTCTTGGCTAAGGCCGGCCAAATAGGTAATGTTTGTCAACCCAATGCGTTACTTACCTTTAGGGAATTTCTCCTAGATTACGCCGATGATGAGCTGAAAGAATTAGGACATGAGGTCATCGAAAAGGGGCTCCAGGATATTCCTAAAGAGGGGGCTAGAAAAGCAGCCCTTGAAAAACTTCAGAGAATCGAAGCTGGAGAGCGAGATTTAAGGTTCTAAATTTTTACAAATAACGAAAGGGAACTTCTTCAGTTACTTTCATTGCTTGGGAAAAAGGCTCAGAAATAACGGCAGTCTGGGTAGGGGGATAATATGAACTATAGACTTGAAATGGATCTGATCGGGGAACGAAGAATCCCGGAAATAAACTATTATGGTATACACACAAAAAGGGCCCTAGAGAACTTTAATTTAGGGTCCAAAAGGGTCAATCTGAAGCTTATCTATGAAATTGCTCTGGTTAAAAAAGCGGCAGCCATGGTGAATAAAGAATTAAAGAAACTGACAGAGGATAAAGCAAATGCCATCATTCGAGCAAGTGAGGAAGTCATTGAAGGAAAGCTTAATCACGAATTTATCGTAAGTGCTTTTCAAGGGGGAGCAGGTACCTCCACGAATATGAATGTCAATGAGGTTATTGCCAATAGGGCTATTGAGATGTTAGGAGGAGCAAAAGGGAATTATGATGTTGTACATCCATTGAACGATGTTAACATGTCGCAATCGACCAATGATGTTTATCCGACAGCACTGAGAATCACGGCAATTCACATGCTCAGGAAATTAAGTAATTCCCTTGCGCAACTTCAGGAAGCACTGCAGAAAAAGGAAAACGACTTTAGCGATGTGATTAAACTTGGCAGGACAGAGCTTATGGATGCCTTGCCTATGATGCTCGGACAAGAATTTGGTGCTTATGCCAAGGCCATAGAAAGAGACCGCTGGAGAGTTTACAAAGTAGAAGAACGATTAAGACAGATTAATCTGGGAGGGACAGCCATCGGCACAGGAGTCAATGCCTCTCAAAAATTTATCTTTATGATTACGGATACCATTCAGGAGTTAACAGGATTAGGTTTAGCTAGATCCGACTATCCTATGGATATAACCCAAAACAACGATGTTTTTGTAGAAGTTTCAGGACTCTTAAAAGCTTGCAGCACGAACCTTTTGAAAATATCCAACGATTTAAGATTATTATCATCCGGCCCTAAGGGAGGGTTTGGTGAAATAGAACTTCCTCAGATGCAGGCTGGTTCGACCCTTATGCCGGGTAAGGTCAATCCGGTCATACCTGAGATGATCGGCCAAGTGGCTATGAGAGTCATGGCCAATGACATTGCTATTACGATGGCTGCCTCTTCAGGACAGCTCGAACTCAATGCCTTTATGCCCCTGATCGCAGAAAGCTTGCTAGAATCACTAGAGCTTCTAGATAATGGAGTTACGATCTTTAGAGAGAAGTGTATTGAGGGAATCATCCCCAATAAAGATAAATGTCAAGCTACTCTTGAAAAATCAGCAGTACTGGCTGCTGCTTTAGTTCATCATATGGGCTATGATCAAGCCGCCCATATAGCCAGAAAGGCTCTAAGAGACGATATGACAATCAGAGAGGTATTGAAGGAAGAAAGTGCTTTTTCTGATTCCAGGATCGATGAGATATTGAATCCATTTGAAGTGACTAAACCAGGAATACCAGGCATACGAGGAATCGCCAGTATGGCCGAAACGCCAGGAGGGCCAGAGAAGTGATCGTGCGGAGGGATATCATGAGCTTAAATGAAACGCCCAGAGGTGTCAGAATACATTTAGCACTATTTGGCTTGAGGAATGCAGGGAAATCCAGCGTGATCAACGCCATTACAGGGCAGGAAACGGCTATAGTATCGGAAGTTAAAGGTACAACGACTGACCCGGTTTTTAAAACAATGGAGATATTGCCCATAGGACCATGTGTGATCATCGATACAGCAGGAATAGACGATGTAGGGGAATTAGGAGAGCTCAGGCTAAAGAAGACCTTGGAAGTTCTCGATATTACTGATGTGGCACTACTTATTGTAGATATCAAGGTAGGAATCAGTAACGAGGATCGGCTTATTATGGATAGATTTAAGGAAAAGAAGAAACCCCTGATCGTAGTTTTAAATAAGATGGATACTCTTGAGAACGGAAATAAAAACAAAAACGAAGAGGAAGATGAAATCGAAGTTGAAGATCGAGAAATAAGAGCAAGTAGTCTCCAAGAAGAACTAAACACCCCGGTCGTTGCTGTCTCAGCTCTTAAAAAGCAGGGAATTAAAGAATTGAAAAATGCAATTATCTCAGTTATTCCTGAGGCTGAAGATAAATTTAAAATTGTAGGGGATTTAATTAACCCCGGTGATTTTGTGGTGCTTGTTACTCCGATTGATAAAGCGGCCCCCAAAGGAAGATTAATCCTTCCCCAACAACAGACGATTAGAGACATCTTAGAAAGCGATGCTATGGCGGTTGTTACCAAAGAATACGAACTAAGAGAAACTTTAAATAATTTGGTCAATAAACCAAAGCTGGTTATCACGGATTCACAAGTTTTTTTAAAGGTTGCCGCCGATACCCCCAAGGATGTTTTAATGACCTCATTTTCAATCTTATTTGCCAGGCAAAAAGGAGATTTAACAGAATTTATTAAAGGTGCCAAGGCTATCGAAACGCTTAAGGATGGCGACAAGGTTTTAATTGCAGAAGGGTGTACCCACCACCGGCAATCGGATGATATTGGTAGTGTGAAGATACCCAGATGGATACGTCAGAGAACAGGAAAGCAAATAGAATTTGAATTCTCTGCGGGTATTACCTTTACGGAAGACGTCAAGAAATATGCCCTTATAGTACATTGCGGAGCTTGTATGATGAACAGAACAGGGATGCTCAGCAGAGTAGAACGTGCCAAAGATCTGAAGGTACCCATTGTGAATTTCGGAATTCTCATAGCCTATATTCAGGGATTACTGCCAAGAGCGCTTGAACCTTTCCCACTGGCTAAGATGATCTTGGAAGAAGAGCTAAGCTAAAGGGCGGGGGGACAGTTGCCTTGTTTCACCTTCCATTTCCTGAAACAACGCAACTGTCCCCGTGTTTCACGGTTATATGAATTACACTGGAGGAGGGGGTGGTTTCATGAGTATCATGCAAAATCTATTAGAGAAAATCTATCTAACGAACGATCTCTCTAACGAGGAAATCACGTACCTCTTAGAAAACATAACTCATGAGGATAGAGAGGTCCTCAATAACTACGCACTAAAGACGAAACAGGCGTATTATGGGAATAAAGTTTACTTGAGAGGACTTATTGAGTTTTCAAATATTTGCCGTCAAGATTGCCTGTATTGCGGAATTCGAGCTTCCAATGCGAAGGTAAAACGTTATCGGTTAACCCCGGAAGAAATCTTAGGTTGCTGTGATCAAGGGTATGAATTAGGTTATCGGACGTTTGTCTTGCAAAGTGGTGAAGACCTTTGGTATACAGAGGAGATCCTCAGTTCTTTGATTCAAGAGATCAAAAGACGTTATCCAGAGGTAGCCATCACGCTATCGATCGGCGAACGGAGAGTGGGAACTTATCAAAGGCTCTTTACCGCCGGTGCAGATCGCTTTCTGATGCGTCACGAAACGGCTTCGAAAGAACTGTATGAAAAATTACACCCGATGATGAGCTTTGAGGAGCGCCGGACCTGTTTAAGTTCTTTAAAGGAGATTGGCTACCAAGTGGGAGCCGGGTTTATGGTGGGGCTTCCCGGACAAACGTTCGCTGATTTGGCAGAGGACTTGCGATATTTAAAGGAACTCTGTCCGGACATGATCGGAATCGGGCCCTTTATTCCTCACAGTGAGACGCCTCTGGGTGCAGAAAAGGGCGGAACGCTTAAAGATACATTAGTGATGGTGGCACTGGCGCGGTTACTTATTCCGGAGAGCCTGATTCCTGCCACGACGGCACTTGGCACTCTGCATCCGCAAGGCAGGGAGCTTGCCTTGAAAGCGGGCGCTAATGTCGTTATGCCGATTATTACTCCAACGTCAGTCAGAAAACAATACGCACTTTACGAAAACAAGATTTGTGGGGACGATCATCCGGAAGATTGCCGATATTGCATAGAGCGGAGAATTCAGTCGGCGGGCTTTGAAGTGGATCTGGGTAGAGGGGATAGTTGGAGGTTTATTGAAGTGTAATCTTTTTAGTATATTAACGCTATAGAGAAAATTCGCCGATACCTGAAATGGAGTGTTGCACAGTGTCTAAACTAGTGCAAATAATCAATAAAAACGATAGGCCTAGCAGTAAATTCTGCTGAGCTTTTTTGCTATTTAGCACCAAAAATTATTTATTGGTAGACTAAGCTATTATTGCTAACGTGCAGCATTGCATTTATTTTTTAAACTTATTACCCATACCCATAAACTACCACAAGGGAATTTGTTGAGTTTATCGTATAGAAAAAATGGAAAGAAAATTTCAAAAAAATATGATAAAGGAGAGGACCTAATTCTACAAGACCTCTCGGGCAAAACGCTCGGGAGCAAAGCTGACCTGTGTGATGTAAGCTTGAAAAAAGGTAAGTAAATAAAAGGTATATCTAAGTCCACATAGAATAGTTAGTTAACACCAGAAAATGGCTGCTGATTAGGATAAAATTCCATAGATCATCCTTTAGCATTTTGTCGGCCGTGGCAATTATCGCGACCTTAACGACGCTGATAACGGATTATAAGGCGAATTCACAATTTCGGAGGTGGATATGAGGTCTGAATTTTTCCGTGTTAAGATAAAATGGATTATATTGGTAACGGTTATGTGTTTTCTTTTGGTCGGAACGATTTATAGTCTATCTCCGTTTCCAATCAAAGACTCCATTTCATTTGTCTCGCAGAAGAGATTTGCCGTACCTATATATACCAGCTTCGAACTTCAAGGGAAAAACCAGTGTGCAGCGTATTCTGCTGCTTTTGTTCTAAGAAACTTAGGTGAACAAGCTAAAGGTATAGAGGTTTATGCTAAGATTCCTTTCAAAATCCCTATTTCGGGGTATGTTTTACCGAAGGGTATACTAACATATCTTCAGTCCCAGGGACTAAAACCAATGATTTATAAAGGGGACATGTCTTCACTTAAAGCTAGACTTGTTCAAGAGACTACCCCGGTTATCGTTTTGGTTGGTAATGGGCTCTTTTGGCAGCATTATATGACATTAGTAGGATTTGATGATGATAAAAGTGAGCTATATTTCGTCGATTCCAACAAGGGTAATGACGAAAATGCTGAGCTGCCAGGAAATAGGACTATGACAAAAGACTATTTCTTAAAATGGTGGAGCAATGGGTTACCAGTTTTCAATCACGTTTATATAACGGTGTGAGAAACATTGTGACATCAATATAATAACTAACAAGAAAGGTGGTGTATTCTTGAGCAAACAAGATGATTTACAACAGCTTTTAGAGAAATATTATGATTTTACGAATGATTTCGATAAGGTAATTGCCAATTATAAGACGGATGAAGTCCTAGCTTATAACAAGGAATTGCTAAGCGAATTAGAAAAAAGCAAAAGATTGATATCCGAGTTACAAACCAATATTCAGAAACTTACTCAGGAAAATTCTCAGTTAAAAACATCCTTATCAGAACTTATTCTTGATGAAAAACTGCAAATCCTTAAACTCTCCAAACAGAAAATCGATAATTACTTCTTATCCTCCGAATTGAAAGGGCAGAACTTGCTGCGAGCTTTAGAGCAAACGGCTTTAGGTAAGATAAACGACATTTTTAAGGAAACGGAAACTGTCCTAGAATTAAATAAAAGAGAGGTGCTGCAAGAGATCACAGCCCTTCAAGTCAAAGTGAAGAACGCCGTCAAAAACCAATCCACACTTTTCTCCTCAAACACGAGTCAGCTTAAAGAGAGTGTTGCAGCCTCCTATACGGATTTGGCTCAGGAAACGGTGAGTGAAGAGGTTTTCCAGAAACGACTTCGCAATAACAACTTTGAACTTAAATTTGGACTTAATTGGCTTAACTGGATTGGGGCATTTTTGATTCTGCTAGGCATCATGACGTTCGCTAAATACTCATATAGTCATTGGTTAGGGGGCTATGCCAAAGGTGTTTCTATCTTCTTAATTAGTTCCCTGTTTTTAGTCATTGGGGAATTTCTAATGAGAAAAGCCTATAACCAATTTGCCAAAGGGGTTATTTCCATTGGAGTTGGCGGATTGTACAGCTCAATCCTGATTAGTTATTTTGTTTTAGAAATTATTACCCCGCCTGTTGCCCTTGGCTTATCCTTCCTAGTTTCCATGGCTTCCGTCCTGTTGGTTCAACGATATCGCTCCAGAACCATCAGCGTCTTCGCCTTACTTGGAGGGTACTTACCAGTATTTCTCTATCACTTCACCGTCTCAGATATTGGAGATCTGTCCTCACTTCTCCTCGTCGCCTATGTTCTAATGCTCAATTCTTCTATTATGGCGACATCCACCTTTAAGAAGTGGAATAGTGTGAAATACTTTAGTTTCATATCCGGTATGCTTTTCTTTTTGGCAACCCTTGAATTTAGTCAAAATGTCTATATTAATATCTTCTACAGCTTTGCCATCTTTCTGATGTACACTACAATGTTCCTATTAAACCCATTGAAAGCGAACTTTGGCAAATTAATTCCTGCAGATATTTTGGTTTTAGGGATTAATACCTTACTTACTTCTATCATTACCTATCTGTTATTTGCAGGAGATCCCTTACTCAAGGATTATAAAGGAATCCTCTCTCTCGCATTCTGCGCAATCTATTTTGTCTTAGCCAAGGGGGTTGAGAAGAAAATACCTAAACATGACGCTAACACTGTCTGGTTGTTCTATATCTCTTCGTTAACCTTCTCGTTTCTTATAATCCCTTTTCAATTCGGCTATGTATGGCTTAGTTTAGGGTGGGTGACCGAAAGTCTTATCCTTATCCTTTTTGCCCTAAAAATCAAAAGTAACTTACTTGAGCGGATGGGTTGGATTGCTTATCTTTTGGCGTACTGCAATTTCTTTATTAAACCCTTTTTTTATCAACAGTATTATCACATAACCTATTTGCTGATGGTGGCAAGTTCTGTTTTCTTACTATATTCCTACTTCGTCACAGGAAGGCATAGAAACTACCTCTTCACTTGGAAGTATACTTTCTTAGATATCTTTAAGTATCTTGCCCTTGCAAGAGTCTTAATTTATATAATAGATGAATTGCGATATTTATTCGAAAACTACTTGCAACAGATCTATAATGAAACGTTTTACCATGCGGTGGTGTTTTTTTTAGCTATTTATCTCTATATAAAAGTTCTTCAAAAGACGAGTTGGCTCCATGACAAAGTAATTCTCTGGGCTGTCACAGGATTATCTGTAGGTTTCGCAGGTGGAATAATTCTTATGAATGCTGTGACCCGTGTTTTTAATTTAACCCACCCCAACCTTTTGTTAGAGATACTCTCTCTGATTGTTTTAGTCGGGCTGAATGGTTTAGCGTTTATGAGTTTAAAAGAATCTGTACTCCGCGTATTAGCCTTAGTAAAACTCAATTTAGAGATATATCCCGTTGTCTTGGCGGGTTACTTGCTTATTACGAGTTCATGCTTTTTAACGGGTCAATTCTATTGGGTACGTTATATCAATTTTGCCTTAAACGTGATGTATATGGGGTATGCCTTTGCCTTCATACGCTATGGATTTAATAGGAACTATGTTCTTATTCGTCGGGCAGGTTTGGGATTAGCACTTTTGGTCTGTGTTAAACTCTTTCTCGTGGATTTGGCGGGTCTTGATACGTTGGGCAGAATCATTTCCTTCTTCGGGATTGGAGCCATTGCCCTGCTGATCTCCTATGCGTACCAAAAAATGAGCAAGATTCAAGCAGTGACTTATGATGCATAAACTTATCATTACTATCCTACTTAGCACTTTTCTGCTTGTGGCACCCGCGTACGCTGAGAACAGTTTTCTATATTCGAAACCAATTCAAACGGATAACTCGCCTGGGTATAAATTCGTTGTATTGGATAAAGAGGTCTATGCCCACAGTAACCAGCTTCAGGACATAAGGATTTTTGATGAAACGGACGAAGAAGTCCCTTATTTCCTCGACTCGATCCGTGATGCAGCGACTTCCAAAGAAAAAGAAAGCTTTATTCAATCTTCTGAAGAAGCCCCCTTTGTCATAACTCAGGTGAGAAACGATACAGTGATTACGATTGAGGTGAACCATCTTTTTGCCTTTCGCTTAGAATTAAACACTAACGACATGTTTGAACGGAATTACGCCCTTTATGGACTAAACGGTGAGACGAAACGGTATCTCTTAGAAGGAAGACTTGCAAATCTCCCCTTAGACCCTTCTCTTCCAATTAAAAAGGATATCGTGTGGTCGGATACTAACCCCGTCGATCAACTCCAACTCGTTATCCATAACCGTGATGATAAACCCATTAATCTGAAGTCCGTAAGGATCAGCTACTATCTCAACAAACTGATCTTTAAGGATTTAGGAAACACTCATTATCGATTAGCTTATGGAAACAACGCTATCAACTCACCCCACTACGATATCATGGATTATAAAACTACCGTAAAAAAGGAAACTCTGATTCCCGCTACGTTGGGAGCAGAAGTTTCAACCCCACCTAAGACGCAACTACCGGAGAGTCCAACGAATTACAAACTGCTTTTTAACCTCACGATTTCCGCTTTAGCTTTGTTATTAATAATAGGCATTGGGTTAAGTTTAAGGAAAAAGAATCCTAAATAAGATAGAGCGAAGAATTCAGTTGGTTGGCAGTTTATCTCATGGAATAAAAGAATAATTTAACCTAAATAAGACCTCTTGGGGGTAACTGCGGGAGGCCTATCGTTATTTTAGCGGGATTTCACTATACTTAGTTTTTTTCGTAATAAATGGAATTATGTAAAGGGTTTATTTTAACAGGCTATTAGATACTATACGGCGCTATATTTTGAAGGATTTATCTATATTATGTAGAAGTATTTATGAAATAAATTCGGATATAGAAATAGTTGGAGGTGAAGTTTATTAGCTGATTAAGAATGTTTCTGCTTTGCCATGTGTTTTGATAGTAACACTAAATGGTCATTCTTCTTCAGAAGGAATTCAACCGTCAGATACTGAACTCAGTTAGACCCTGGTATCTGGCAAGAATTAACCACCTCATGGTATAAGAGGATTGTATTATGACGGAATGGAGTTTTGCATGATTACATTAAGATTCTATAGCATTGAAGATTGGGAAAGCTTTGTAAATATGAAAAGTGAATTGATAGAGTTAAAGGCACAACTACTTAACCTTCGAAGAATGGTTGATGAAAGAACAAAGGAAGTGAAGCAAGAGACTGAGAAAAGGGAACGAATTGAACATGAAGTAGCTAAACTAGAACGGCTTAACATCATCGGCCAATTGGCAGCTGGTCTTGGACACGAAGTTCGAAATCCAATAACTACAATAAGAGGCTTTCTCCAGATGCTCCAGAACAAAACTGATTTGCTTACATACAAGAGCTATTTCGACCTAATGATAGAGGAACTCGATAGAACCAACTCGATAATTACTGGTTTTTTATCTCTAGCCAAGAATAAACCAACAGAGTTGAAACGACAATGTTTAAACAAGTTGTTAGCTAACCTATTTCCATTACTACTAGCAGATGCCTATAGCCAAGGTAAGAAGTGTATCTTTGAACCAGGAGATTTAGCTGATCTGGATATTGACACAAATGAAATTACTCAACTGGTGTTAAACCTTGCCCGTAACGGTCTTGAAGCAATGCCCCCAGATGGGTGCCTTACTATTAGCACATTTATGGATGGACAAAACATAGTCTTAAGTGTTAGAGATGAAGGACCGGGCATCAATTCAGAACATATATCTAAACTTGGGACCCCATTTTTTACGACTAAAGAAAGTGGCACGGGTCTGGGCTTGCCGATGTGTTACAGTATTGCCGGTAGGCATAATGCACTAATAGAATTTGAATCTGGTCCAGATGGAACTACTTTTTTAGTCCGATTCTCCCAACCGATGGAAAAAACACACAGTGAGAATTAAATATCAAAGAAATAGAAGAATAGTGACAGTAAGGAAGTGGTTGCGCGGATGTTTACGCTACGCGGAGTGAAATACAAGGATATTTTAGATATTAATGAACTGGATATTCCTGAGCAGAGGATCACCTGCATCGTAGGGGAAAGTGGAAGCGGCAAAACTACCCTGTTAAGGCTATTAAATCATTTAATTAGCTATGACGAAGGGGAAATCTGCTTTCAGAAAACTCCACTATCTCTGTGGAATCCAATTGAATTAAGGCGGAAAGTCATGATGCTTTCTCAGTCTCCGGCAATTTTTGAGGGAACTGTAAGGGATAACTTATTGATCGGATTTAAGTTTTGCGAAAAGCCGCCCGTAGAGGATAGTCAACTGCAGGACGCATTGGAAATCGTTCGATTTCATAAAGATCTATCACAAGACTCTAATTCATTATCTGGAGGGGAAAAACAACGCTTAGCTCTGGCTAGAGTACTGCTGCTGGAACCTCAAGTTTTCCTTTTGGATGAGCCCTCCTCCGCCCTAGATGAAGAAACAACCCAATTTGTGATGGAACAATTGGTCCAGCATGTCAAGCATTTAAAGAAAACCATGCTTATGGTTACCCACTCTAAAGCTGTGGTTCAAGCCTTTGCAGAGCATGTCGTTGAAACCAAAAAAGGTAAAATTGTCCTAACAAAGGAGGCCTAGCCATGCAAGGGAGCATCGACTTGTCGATTTGGCAATTGACTGCGGCCTATATTTTTATTCTTTTACTCATTGTAATTGTTAGGCTCAAAGGGATTCCGAGAGAGAAAGAAATCCTGATTTCTTCCTTGCGGATGACGATTCAGCTGGTACTCGTAGGTTACATACTTGCTTATGTCTTCGAACATAGCCATCCCGTTTATGCTCTGGTGATAATCGCGATTATGCTCATCTTCGCCATCTATAACATCTTTAACCGGACCAAATCACCGTTATCAGCTGAGATAAAAAAGATCATAGCCCTTTCCATGACCGTGGGCATCCTTGCCAGTCTGATCTATTTTATTCTTGTCGTGTTACAGGTGTCACCCTGGTACGAGCCAAGATATGTGATTCCGATTGCAGGCATGATTATTGGCAATTCGATGACGGGCATCTCCCTTGGCGTTAAAACGCTTGTAGAAGGAATGACGACGAATAAACAACTTGTGGAGGCAGCTTTGATTCTTGGAGCGACACCAAAAATGGCCTCTAAGCAGATTGTGAACAATGCCTTTGATGCCGCTATGCTGCCGACCATCAACTCCATGGTCGGGATGGGTATTGTCTTTTTACCGGGCATGATGACCGGTCAGATTCTTGGCGGGGCCTCGCCCGTTGTAGCGATCGAGTATCAAATCGCTGTGATGCTGGGGATTGTTGGCAGTGTTTCGTTGACCGTATTACTTTTTGTACAGTTAGGCTACAAAACGTTTTTCAACTCCCGAATCCAGATGAAGATTTGACAAAAGAATGTAATATGGATCGTCATAGTTAACATCGAATGGGAAGATCACTAAAAGAATAATTACAAAGATGAGTGAGCCCTAAAAAATTGTTCAAAAAACAGGGCAGGTAATGCATGAAATATGCATCACCCACCCCGTTGGTTAGTATTGTTGGTAACGTATGGTCTATTATATTGGAATAAAGAGTTATTTTGCTAGTTCTGGTAAGAGTTTCTTGATCAACTCTATGACAGTCGGATTCTTAATCTCGACAGGCTTTGTTGCTGGATCATCTTGAAGATCTTCATATTTTATGGCCCCGAAGCTGTGATCTTTTGTGAAATGTCCTTGGGGATCAGTTGGGTTCTTCCACATGAGTTTATCGAGGTCGAAGTTTATTCCAGCATGACATTTAGCGCAAATTTCTGTCGGCTTATCCGCCACAAGAGTAGCGCCGTTAGCATTGGCTTTATGGGGGTTATGACAAGTCTGACATCCATTTAATTGTGAGCTCTGAGCATGTTTACTGGCAAAGAAGTCACGGGTACCATAGTGGTTGTTCGCAGTAAAGTTACCTTGAGCGTCTTTGGCCGGATCGCTCTTATGACAATTCATGCATGAAGTTCTGGCGGTTTCACGGCTCAAGGTTCCCTTCTTGTCAGTGGCACTTGCATGGTTTCCAGCGGGGCCATGACACGATTCGCAGGATATACTAAGATTGTCGGAAGAATTTTCAAGGCCTGGTGCATGACATTTTCCACACGTAAATTTTTCTGCAGTCCAGTCGGGCTTACCATCTTTGTCAATATCATTTTCTTTAGGAGCCTCGACCGTCCATTTGTCGTCGGTTTTCTTAAGCGCACCGACGCGATAAATTTTCTCCTTAAATCCGGCGGCGGGTATTTCTGCAATAATGTATTTGTCCACCATGACTCCATAGACCTTCGCCTTGGATAAATCGAGCGTCGTGGAAGTCGGTTTTTCGGTGTTAACCGCATCAAATATTGTAATTGAAGTTAAGGGCTTGTCCAAAGGATAATCAGATAGGGGTTTGAACGCTGAGAAATGTTTTGTTTTAGGGACGGTCTCGAATGGCTGAGGGTGGCATTGTTTACAGGCGTTGTCTCCTATATAGGCGATCTTGGCGACGTTACCGACGTTGTCGATAGGTTGTGCCCCGTTTAACGGGACAGTGGGGGCTGGGGCCGGCGCTTTATTACACCCTGCGGTTAAGGCCGTTAATAATACAAGGGATATAATTGATACGAAGAGAGGATTCTTTGCGTTCATATCTCGACCTCCTTTTAATACTTCAGGGAAAACTAATTAATCATTATGTTGGTTTTGTGCTATTTGACCATCTCCCTAGTTAATAAATCACTTGACTCACTTTACGTTCTTAGTTTGCTTATAAGCTTATAGGAAAATGCTTAATCTACTAAAAAGAGTAACATAAATTAATGGTAATTTTAGCATTATTTGGAATATGGAATTTTGGGAGTTGTTTCTAAGGAATGCTTAAATGGTTCGGTTTCCTTCTGTCTTTTTCGAAAATAATATGAATAGTTGTGATATAATTTTTAAATATTCTAAGAACACAAGGAATTGTTAACTCCATCAGGAGTATGCTTTTTAAGCGGGGGTTGAAAGGGTTTTGAGATCAAATTGGGCGGATGGGATTCCCGCTTAGGACCGAAGAGAGGAGGGTGAACGTGGGCAAGTGGAAGTCTCTAAAAGCACTTTTTCTATTGGGGGCAATAATTGTGATCATCCCCATAGCGGGTTGGGAGGCTATAGAATATACGTCGACCGATGATTTTTGTACCCAATGCCATGTTATGAAAGTCTATCGTGAAACGGCTTTTCATACTGCGCATCGAGCACCACAGGTTAATTGTAAGGATTGCCATATTCCTCAGGATAATGTAGTCAGAATGATTGCCTATAAAGGGTATTCAGGCGCTAAGGATATCTACTCCAATGTGATGGGACCTCCAGAAATTTTACATACAACAACCATGACCAAGGGTATTATTCAAAAAAATTGTATTCGCTGCCATAGTGCTACGGTTGAGACTATAGCCACGACGGATGCTCAACGCTGTTTCGAATGTCATAGAGCAATTCCCCATGGGAGATGAGAATAGGAGGTTCAAAATATGAAGAAAAATATTTGGATTTTTGCCGTCACAGTGGTGCTGGTTCTAGGTTTAGGTCTGATCATTGGATATGGCCTTAAACCATCTGTTCCGGCTGCCAGCCTTGCGGTCAAAAGTATACCGGATGGATCTCTTGACCCAGCTGTCTGGGGAAAGTATTATCCAGATCAGTATGCAAGCTACCTCACCAATTCGGAAATGAAACAAGGAAACAGTAAATATGGTGGATCAGCGAAGTTTGATCGGCTGGAAAAGGATCCGCTGCTTAAAATCCTATTCGCCGGTTATGGATTTGGCATAGATTACACAAAACCACGCGGCCATAGTTTTTCCATCGAAGATGTTTTAGAGACGAAGCGGAAAAAACCGAGTGCCTCATGCTGGACTTGTAAAGGACCGGAAGTACCGGGATTAATCGCTGAAATGGGTGATAGCTATTATACGTCTTCCTTTGATTCATTGAAGGATAAAATGCATTACTCGATCTCATGCGCGGATTGCCATAATCCGCAAACGATGGCCTTAACTATTACTCGTCCTGCCTTAGTTGAAGGGCTGAAAGCCTTGGGGAAGGATCCCAATAATCTCAGCCGTCAAGAGATGAGGAGTGCGGTTTGTGGGCAGTGTCATGTTAGCTATTATTTTGAAGAGAAAACCAACAAGGTGGTTTTTCCTTGGGAAAACGGATTGAAAGTTGAACAGATGCTTAAGCATGAAAACGACGAGAAATTTTCGGATTGGACGATGCCCAATACGAAAACTCCGATGGCAAAAATTCGCCATCCAGAGTATGAAATGTTCTCCAGTAGTGTTCATGCAGCCAATGGAGTAGCTTGCGCCGACTGTCATATGCCATATCTCAAACAGGGACAGAGCAAGATTTCCTCTCATCATTGGGAAAGTCCGCTCAATTCACTTGCCCAGTCTTGCCAAACTTGCCACAAACAATCGGAAGGTTATTTAAAAGACCAAATTATCGATCGACAGGACAAGGTGTATAATACTCAAATGCTGGCTGAAAAGGCGATTGTTGCAGCTATCGAGGTTTTGACCAGAGCGACTAATGATCCGAAGGCCGATCAAAAACTTCTGGAAGAGGCCCGTCAGTTGCACAGAGATGCTAATTACCGTTGGGATTTCGTCGCTTCAGAAAACAGTACTGGTTTCCATAATCCGACAGAGGCTTTGCGTGTACTTGGTGAGGCTATTGACCTCGGTCACCAGGCTGCACAAAAGGCGACCCAAGCTATGAATACTGTCCAGTAGCTCTTTTCCAGTTAGAAGTTTGTAAATTATAACAAAAAAGGACTGGTTTTTTTGTAATTTTGTACAAAGACCAGTCTTTTTCTTACCCACTATGATCTGGTATAAGGGGTGGTTGACACTCTAGTGGCTCTGGGCGGTTTATAAAAAACAGAGGGGCGCGTCAAGCGAAGGCTTGGAACAGGGGCCGTAAGCCGTAATAGTTGGTTTTCTAGAATGTCTTTCATTTCTTTGAGCCTAAGCGCCCCAGTTAGGCAAGCTTGAACACAAAAAGGAGGCATTCCCCGATCTAATCGTTCATAGCAGAGCTGGCATTTACTGGCTTTATTCGTCTGAGAATTGATTTGGGGAGCTCCAAAGGGACAAGAGGCCACACAGGATTTACAGCCCGTACATTTTTCGGAAATATGCGAAACAATACCATCGCGGCGTTTAGCATAGGCTCCAGACGGGCAGACCCGCTGGCATTCTGGATCACCACAATGATTGCAGGCAGTGGATAAATAAAACCTCTGAATAGTCTCTGTGGAGAGTTTCTCCATCCTATGAATCCGACGCCATCCAAGAGAGGGAGGCAAGTGATTTTGATTCTGGCAGGCTTTGGCACAGGCTCCGCAGCCAAGACACCGATTAACATCCAGTAAGAAACCTAATTGTTTAACCATAAAGATGCACGCTCCATTTAATCTAGGGTTTTTCGCAAATTCACAAAGGTTTCATTAAGCGCTAACCCTGGGGCTCCGAGGGTAAACTGTCCCATATCCGTTAAAGGGGATCCTAGCAAGCAATTCAGGGGAGCATTCCCTTCGATGTGTTCCTGGAAAATAACTACAACATCTGTTGAAATGCCAATTTCAGGTTCAATGATCACCTCTAACACACCTAACTCATTCCAAATTTGTGCCTTGTTACCCGCGGCTAAATCATAACGCTGGGCAAGTTCTGGGGCAAGATGTAAGATGTGCTCAATTTTATGAGTGTCTAATGCATATGCTTGAGAGTTGATAGTCGAGAAATGATGCGGAGTCAAAAGGCGTAACGGAGTATTGATGGAAGGAGAAAGAGGGGGTACAAAAATAGGAAGTGGAGAAAGATGGACGTTTGCGGCTTGGGCGGAGAAAAATTCATAGCGTCCTGAAGGAGTTGCGAAGGTCCGATTTTCCCAGGCGGTACGAGGGAACTTTGCCCGAACGGGTCCTTTGAGAAGGTCTTCAGGATTTTCTAAATCCAGTAGTTCTAACATTTGGGGATTGAGTTCACGCAGAAGAGTTTCTTTTTCATCACCAGAGGTGGGGAAAGTGCAACTTCCAGGTGCAAGATTATTTAATCGTTGGGAAACGTCCCACGCAATTTGTAAATCAGAGCGAGATTCACCAACTGGGAGAATGGCAGGCTCATTGACTCCTACCCAATAATGCCAATAACTGGCGTTCAAATCCCAATGCTCATAATGAGTCGTGATCGGGAGAAAAAGATCGGCCGCTTCAGAGGACTTGGAGTGAAAGAGGTCGCTCACGACCAGTAGGTCAAGTTGTCTGATGAGCTTTTTCCATTGCTGCAGATTACCATCCTGGGATAGAGGGTTTCTACCGGTAATCCAGAGCATTTTAACAGGAGGATCGGTGCAAATGAGAGCTTCCTCCGAAAATCGATTAATATTTAGGAGTCGATCCGTCTGTTTTTGATTGAGAGTTAGGCCGTCTAGAGTGGGTTGACCAGCGTTGGAAGAACTATTAATCGGGTGGGATGGATTCTGTATGGCCCCGGAAAAACGGCAGGTTTCGAATTGAGCGTATTGAACACCCCCTCCTTGTTCACCAAGGTGTCCGGCAAGTGCCCCCAAGGCATCAATAGCGCGTAGGGTTTGTCCCCCGTTGGTATAACGTTGTAAACCAAAACCTGCCCATATACAGGCTGGATGTGTTTGACCGTATTCTACGGCAAGTTCGCGAATGGTCGACATTGGAACTTCGGTAATTTCTGAACAATAATCAAGGGAAATTTCTGTTTGGAGATAGTCGTTGAATTCTTTGTGCCCGAACGTATAGGACTCCAGGTTAGGATCTATAAGGTTTTCTTCTAGAAGAACCTTGGCGAACCCTAGAGCTAGAAGTCCATCTGTTCCTGGGCGAACCTGTATATACTGATGGGCGCGGGCGGCTGTAGCACTAAAATGTGTATCGAAACAAACCACCTTTGCACCGTGATCGATGGCGTCAAAAATAATCGGCATCTGGTGAACAGCTGTCCAGGCCGGGTTTATTCCCCAGAGCCATATTAGCTTAGCTTTAGCCATATCTAGTGGATCCGAACAAAAGAACGTCCCGAAATCTAGGGTTTGAGCTTCGACCCCTGCTGACCAACATGGCGACCCGACCGCTCTCGTGGTTGCTCCGATGCCTGTGAAGAGGCCTTCCATGGCATTGTGTAAGATGCCGAAATTCCCAGAGTACTTATTCAAAGCGAGGGGTAATGAGGTGCCATACTGATCTTTTAGGTCAAGAATTTTCTCAGCGATCAGGGTTAATGCCTCATCCCATGAAATCCGCTCCCAAAAACCACTATAACGACTCCTTTGGCGCATGGGGTAACGGATGCGCTGAGGACTATAAACCTTTTTCACTTCATCAAGAGCCTTCGGACAAAGTTTGCCTGAGGTGTATTCGTGCTTGGGGTTGCCTTCAACAGAGATCAGGACTCCCTTGCGGGTAGTGCTAATAATACTACACGTATCGTAGCAGTTACGAGGGCAGATAGTCTGATGAAATTCCATAGTTTATCCCCCATATCTTAGCAATGGTCATTCGTTACTCACTTAAGCACAACTTTTTTCTTTATACTTTCGGATCTCTTTTAAACCAATGATGCAGGCAATTGCCCATACTCCTCCGGAGGCATATCCCGCGATCACGTCGCTGGCAAAATGCACTCCAAGATAGATGCGGCTAATTCCAATCATGATAATAAGCGCAAATGTGAGGACAATAATATACCATGAGGGTTTAGATCGATTTCTGAGATGCAACCAGAGTAAATAACCAATTACGCCGTAAAAGGCAGTAGCAACCATTGCATGACCGCTTGGAAAACTATAACCACCTGCTTTGACAAGATGTACAATATCTGGTCGAGCCCGATGAAATAGCTCTTTTAGAATAGTATTTAGTAACCAAGCCCCACCAAAGCTGATTGCCAGAAGAACAGTTTCCCATGTATGATTTAAGCGAAACCACAACAAAGCACCTACTATGAACATCAAGCCAATCTCTATATAAGCTGAACCTAAATGGGTGATAATTATGGCAACACTTGTCAAGTATGGAGTGTCGAATCCTCTGATAAGTTCTCCGATAACTCTATCGAAGGTTTCAAGTTCATGATAAAGAAGATCATTGCTTAATTTCGCAAATATAGCAAGAAGTAAAACGCTTATTGACAATCCCCATATTAAGGATTTGCTAAATTTTGTAAGCTTCTTTGGAGAATTGGATACAGTCTTTTGAGCAGCCATTTATGAATCACTCCGCCTAACGTTAATCCATAGAGCTAAAGACTAAAACTTAAAGCGTAATGGTTAATTTAATAGTATCCGAAATGATCAAAAAAATCCATTAGCAAACTAAAAGAGCCCAGGAACTGTAGTTTAGATGCTTGTAAGCGCAAACTGCTGTTCCTGGGCTTCAAAAAAGTAGGGAGTCACGTTTAGAACAAAGCAGTGATCTGAATGCCTGTTGCACTAAGGTAGAACAGTGCTCGACCTAAGATTTCTCCTAAACCTGCTAGTAGAGTAACGGTTAAGATAAGATTAGTTTTGTCGACTTGAGGATTTTTAAGAATGCTAATCAGAAGAAGGAGTGGGGCAAACCAACCTAAAAGAGCACGACTCCAAAATAGAGGGCTGTTTAAAAGGAAGTTTAAGGTGGCTGCTCCTTCCGTGCTTGCACTTAGCATAGAACTATAAATTATATAGAGGAGTAGGCTGGCGATGGTGCACCCGAGTGAAAATTGAAGAAGAAGCTTTTTTTGAGTGGTTTGAAGCAATTTTCTACCTAATACCAAAGTACAGAGAGCGCCTAGCAATCCTGTGGTGAGTAGAAAGCAAAGAACGGGGCCGGCATTATTCCAAGCAGGAACTCGGAGCAGAACATAAATCATGGCGCTACTTACTACGCCCAATAGACCTAGTACAGAGGTGATTCCTAAACCGAGGGTGCGGCTACCCGTTTGTTGTTTGGACTGCCAAAAAAGGTAGATCCAGGCCAGAAACGTGAGGAGGAACAAGAGGATTTCCCTGCTTAGCCAAGAGGAGCCAAGGTGGGCTAAGGCGCGGTAGGCCGCTTCTGGATGCCCCAGATGGAAAAGTGAGGCCAATAGAGCAAGTATCAATAGGCCCCCAGAAATAAGGACACTTTGTTTGAATAATTGGGTATCAAGATGATCCCGGCCACGGTCGAGCCACCAGAGCATAAGGATTATGCCGATCGCGATTTGTCCAAGAACGGTAAAAAGAATTAAAGGCCATTCCCAGTCTCCCATAGGTTAATCCCTCCTAATTTGTTTGCCTTGTTTCGGTCCGATGAAACGAATCGACGGCGTTGTAAGTTTCGGGCTGGGTAGCCCAGGTAAAGTTTTGAGTACACCGGTTTTTTGGTCGAGGGTATCATTAATTTCCACTAGTTCTAGGGCTCCCGGAATGCAGGCGGCGACACAAGCTGGTTGTTCTCCGTTGTCAATTCGCTGGTAACATAAATTGCATTTCTCGACTTTCTTTTTGGCAGGGTTAATTTGGGGACGATCATAGGGACAGGCCATAGTACATAAGCGACAGCCAATGCATCGATTAGGATCATGGATCACAATACCATCGTCACGTTTAGTGTAGGCCATTACCGGACAGACCCGGAGACATTCTGGATGAGCGCAGTGGTTACAAGCCATCGAGAAAAACATTCGGGTAGGCAGTGAATAGTCGTCTTCATGGAGTTGGAAAACCTTACGCCACTCGGGGGTTGCGTCAATTTGATACTCGTTCTTGCAAGCCATTTCACACCCCCGACAGCCCACACATTTCTCTGAGTTGTGTAAAAAGCCAAGCTGTTTATTCAAAGGGATTCCTCCTTATGCTTTTTCAATCATTACAAAATTATCGTGAAAGGCTAACCCGTCGTTGCCAGTCGCTTGTTTTCCCATATCACTGGGGATGGCTTTCAAGGTGTAATTAACATTAAAGACAGTATTTTTATACCAGGCCTCATAGGCGACAATGACATCGGGGGAGGTTGTCCGGGTAAGATGGGCTTTGACGGTGATTGAACCCAGGTCATTGGAGATTTTAACCATAGATCCTTCATTGATACCATATTTGGCGGCTAGAACAGGGTGAATCTCTACCTTGGGTTCGGGGTTCGTGGTCATCATCCAGTCTAGGTTTTGAAACTGGGAGTGCAAGGCATGCTGCGGATGGGGTGTCATAAACCGAATCGGATACTTCTCGGGGGCCTTCATTTCTTCAACCCAGATTGGAAGGGCAGGTAGTCCGTTCTTCTCGGCGAGATCACTGTGAATTTCTATCTTCTTAGAAGGGGTTCGGAATTTTCCATCGGACCAGGAAGCCGAAGGCATATTTGCCTTGCGAGGCCCATCGATGAGTTCTTTATAGTCTTTAATGCCAAGCATCTGGTGTATTCCTGGGTTAAATTCTTTGGCTAACCATTCCTCCGGTGTTCCTGAAGTTGGGAAGGTACAAGAACCAGGTTCCAAGACATTCATTTTTTTAGAAAGTTCTATGGCAATTTCAACATCACTTTTTGATTCATACAAAGGGTCAATAGCGCGTTGATTAATACCGATCCAATAGTGCCAATAGCTGGCCATGACATCCCAGTCTTCAAAATGGGTGGTTACCGGCAAGACGATATCGGACATCTCGACGGTTTTGTTGAAAAACGAGTCTACGGTAACGACAAATTCCATGGAGGCAAACATTTTTTCGATGGCGTTAGTGTCGGGATCTTGGGCGCCAGGGTTCCGGCACGCCAGCCAGAGCATTTTTACTGGAGGGTCGCTTTGGGCGGAGACATCGTCCGCAAAGTTATTCATGTTGATGGCACGATCCCCTTCTTTGCCATCAGGGCCAATAAACCCTTTAGACCCCTTTGGTGCAGGATTGACCATAGCATTATAGTTGAAGCCCCACGTTTCTAAGTGACCATAGTTAACCCCCCCACCAGATTTGCCGACATTGCCGGTCATGACTCCGAGAGCATCTATAATGCGTACATTTTGTCCACCGTTAACATGGCGTTGCATACCGTAGCCAACCCACATACTGGCTGGTTTCGTTGTCGCGTATTCGCGGGCAATTTCCATGATGATATCTTTAGGCACGCCGGTTTTTTCAGAAGCCCAGTCCAGGGTGATATCCTTTTTGATATAGTCGACCCATTCATCGAAGCCGAGACTGTTGGCGCGGGCATATTCCCAGTCGACCCAATTATTATCTATGATATAGCGCGCCATGCCCAAAGCGAGAGCCCCATCCGTACTGGGGTTGACTTGGATATAGAGATCGGCTTTTGAAGCGGTTGACGTTAAAATTGGATCGATCACCACGAGTTTAGCCCCGCGTTCCTGAGCTTTGTTGATGAATGGGAAACTGTGAATCGCTGTCCAGGCAGCATTTTGTCCCCAGAGAATAAGATACTTGGCATTAACCATGTCTTCGGGGTCGTTACAATAAAGCGTACCAAAATCATAGGTTTGAGCATCAATGCCGGCGGGCCAGCAGGGTGTGCCTACGGCGCGAGTTGTATAGCCGAGGCTAGACATTGTTCCATCTGCACCATAGTGAACAATGCCAAAGTTTCCGGAGTACTTATCAAAGCAGATCGGAAGTGTGGAATCGTAGCGCTTCTTTAAATCTAAAATTTTCTTGGCAATCGTATCCATGGCCTCATCCCAACTGATCCGGGTCCAGTTACCGGAACCACGAGGGGATTGCTTCATGGGATATTTGATACGATCCGGGCTATAGACTCGACGCGGATAAGCATAACCCTTTAGGCAAAGCTTTCCTTTGGTGTAGCCATGTTTAGGATCTCCTTCAACTTTTTTGAGGATTCCGTCTTGTACATAGGTAATCATCCCACATGTGTCGTAACAGTTACGGGGACAGACATTGCGGAACGTTTTCATAGTCTCAGAGGGTTGATCGGCTGCAGAGGCAGCGGGGGAATTTGTTAATAAATTAAAGTTAAATAGAGTTAGGCTAGAGGCAGCAGCTGCTGCTCCCCCGAGAAATTTGCGGCGAGAAAGTTTCATAATAGGCCTCCTTCGTGTTTAATGGGGCATGAAGAGTTGTGAGTGTAACGAGAACGTCACTTAAGGCAGAGAAGAGAGGATGCTTGGCCGACTGGGTAACAGTGTGAGCAAATGTTCCTAACCAGAGGCCAAGGTGTTGCTTCCAAAACTCGTGGTATAAGGTTTTATAGAGTTGAACTTTAACATCGTTCTTGGTAGCTTGGGCGTCCATAATCTGACTTAGGAGGTAAGCGGCGAATTCAAGTTCAGTTGAAATAAAGTCATCCGGTTCACGCCCTTGCCCTGTAGCTTGCAAATTTTCTTGTTTATAAATCTTGCGGACTGCTAAGGCTTGTTCTCCCATCACTAAATGGTCAGGGGACACATAAACAGATTCATAGGGGGGCGCAAGAGGAGAAGATGGGCCGACGAAAAGACGATTAAATTCGAAGCGCATAACGAGAAATTCGTCGTCATCCGCTTTAGAGCATTGGTCCAAAACCTCGTTGGTCAGAAGCAGCTTATCTACTTTATAATGTTCGGATATAGCTGAATAAGATTTCACGAGTGGACTTAAGGTTTGCGGTAGTTTTTCGCCTCCTTTTGCGAAAAATTGGCTTAGCGCGAGGAGAAGTTCGTTATGGATTTTCAGAACATAGGGAGGGAAGTAAAACAACCTGACCATTGCGTTCGATACAAATTGTCTTGGGTTGACGTTTATGCAAAATGGTGGTCATTTCTGTCACTAATTCTTCGAAACGTTCGCGGTCGGCTGAATCGGGATTATAATCTGTTATTTCGCCAACTACTACAAAGTGAGGGTTAGCAAAATTCCAACCCCACAACTTACCTCGTGAAATGATCACTTCAAGAGAATCGAAATTATTATAAAGCAAATCAAAGAGGAAATCTCTATGGTGTTGGCGTTCACTGTCCTGAATGCTCTGGGTTTTAACAAGTTCAAGCAAGATTAATGTTGTTGTTTTTTGAAGGAAAAATTGTTCAATACTCCCTATGTCCTGGATAGTTGCAGCCAGTCCAAGAAATCCCAAGACTCCTTTTGGCCCAGATAGAGGACACCAAGTTAGTGGAATACTATGATACCTTTTCTCAGTCCATTGCCCTATATAGAGTGGGGCGAAGGGTTTGGGCAGGGTGGATGACGTAGGGGTCGTTTCTGGGGATTTAAAAGAGATTGGCGTTAAGGGAAGGGCTTTTCCTCCTGCCCACCTGAGAACTTCGAGTTGCTTATTGATTAGGAAGATATCACATCTGAAAATATCTTGTAAGTTGGTTAGAAAGGAAAATCCATTTCCGCTTGTCAAGTGTTCTGCGATCATCTGTGAATAGCGTTCACTCGTTAAAAGAATGCGCCCTAGTTCGCGCTCTAACCAATCTGTTGCTTTTTCGCAAACGATTGGCCAAGGAGAAGGGTCCAATTGGGAAAAAAGCAAGCAGATTTTTTCGGTGGAAATCCCTATGGTTAGAGAAATAAACCCGTTATCGGTAGCTGCTAGAGTTATCGTTTCACCGACAAACGGTAAGGAGAAGGTATTAATCCCAGTGAAGTGAATCGTCTGAATGGATAACAGGGAAACACTTTGAACTAAGGCGTTAATGTCGCCAAGAACCTGTAAAGATAAAGTTTCTTGGAGGCGGCCGATCGTGATTGCTTGCGGTAGAGTCAGGTCATCCATTGTTTCACCTCGACTTAATGTAATGGGCTAAGATTTGGACAAACATGCTATACTTGAGTATAACAACTTTTTACAGGAACGGAAACATTATAATGATGACCGGACAATGCGGGGAAGGTGTTATTTAGCTTACGTTACTTGTTTCGCGCCACACGATGACCGTAAATGGGAGGGAAAAGGCATGGAGTCTCATCAAATAATAAAATTGGATCAAATCTTTCAAGCAGTTAACGCTGGCATTATTGTGACAGATGATCAAGATGCAGTCTGTTATTGTAACCCCACTGCAGCTACATTCATTGGGTTAGATGTGGAAGGTATTATCGGTAAGAAAATAATGGAAGTTATTCCTAATTCCAAACTTCATAGCGTGATCCAGGATGGAGAAGCCAACTCTGATCAACTGTTCATCGGGGAACGGATGTTTATTACCAACCGTTCTCCCATAAATCAAGATGGAGAAACGGTCGGTGCGGTTGCAGTTTTTCAGGATGGCAGTGAATTACAAAGGGTATTATCTCGTTTAGATCATACGCAAACTTGCCTTACAAGCTTGGAAGGTATTTTTGAGCAGGCCTATGACGGTGTTATGGTCGTAGATTCTAAAGGCATTATAACCCGCATAACAAAGAGCTACTGTCGGTTCCTTAATATTGAGCAAGAGGAGGCGATTGGTCGTCTTTGTACTGAGGTACTACCGAATAGTCGTATGCATATTGTTGCCCAGACTGGAGTCGCAGAAATCGGAGAAGTTATGGATATTAACGGTAAAGAAGCGATGGTGATGCGCCTTCCTCGCAGAGAAGAGGGTAAACTCATCGGTGCTGTGGGCAAGGTTATGTTTCGGGATGTTCGGGACCTTCGTACTTTGGCAGAAAAGTTGGATTTATTAGAGAATAAGCTGAAATTCTATGAGAAGGAATTAAAACACTATCAGAAATTCCGCTACACTTTTAGCAATATCGTTGGCAAAAGCCAAGCCATTCTCCGGGCGATCGAGTTGGCGGAAAGGGCGGCGCTAGTGAAATCAACGGTCCTTTTGCGTGGGGAGAGCGGGACGGGTAAAGAGCTCTTTGCCCATGCCATTCATGCAGCCAGTACGCGCCATGATCAACCGTTTGTGAGAGTGAACTGTGGAGCAATTCCAGCGGAGCTTTTGGAGTCAGAACTTTTCGGATATGAAGAAGGTGCCTTTACCGGAGCCAAGAAAGGGGGTAAGCCCGGAAAATTCGAGTTGGCCAATAGAGGGACAATCTTCCTAGACGAGATCGGTGATCTTCCACTCACTATGCAAGCCAAAGTTTTACGGATCTTACAAGAAAAAGAAGTCGAAAGAGTAGGAAGCAATCGGTTGCAGCAACTAGACATAAGAGTTATAGCTGCTACCCATCGAGACTTGGAAAAAATGATAGGGTTAGGGGAATTTCGGCGCGATCTCTATTATCGGCTCAATGTTTTTACGGTTACGATACCGCCTTTACGAGAACGGGAGGGTGATGTCTTACTTTTAAGTGAACATCTATTGTCCAAATTCCAACACGAACTGGGATTATCCTTGAGAAAGCTCGATCGTTGGGTTATGGAACTATTTCAGCTTTACGCGTGGCCAGGAAATGTTCGTGAACTTCAGAATGCGATGGAAAGAGCCATCAATGTTGCGGAAGGGGGTATGATTCAACTTAAGGATCTTCCCTTATATCTACAAGATTTAGAGGGACGGCGAAAAAACACATCTCTTCAACCATTAGCGCTCGAACTTGCGGAGGCGGAGCGTAAGGCCATACTAAAGGCGCTGAAGACAACGGGGGGGAATAAGGTTAAAACCTCAGAGATTTTAGGAATTCATCGGACGAATCTTTATCGAAAAATGGAGAAGTATGGTCTATAAAGTGCCGACAATATACCTTTTTCCTCATTACGTTGTTATATCGCAACATGTAGCGAAAAAGCGACACAAAATGCTAGGGTCGGAGAATAACAAGGATATTTTAGATTAAACAGGTAGCGAGTGTTGCGTAATGGCTACATAGTGCTGACTACTTCAATAATAGCTTTTTCTATAGAACCGTGGAGGCTAAGGCTTTCAGGGTTCTATTTGCTATTGGCATGGATCTTGCTTAAGAATAAGTTGCGCGTAAATTTAGACTCTTCTGCAAGAGTTGGAAGGGATGAATGGAGCAGATAGGATCAAGGCTACCGTACACTTAAAAAATAGACCAGCTAATAAAAGTCAAGAGTTTGTCTGATTATTTCTTTTAATTTTCGGTTTGTAAAATACGGCATAACAAACTAAGCCATTGAAAAATCCGAACAATGACCTAAACGTTAATTTTTGGGAAGCCCACCTAGAGAAACGGGACGCTCGGCGCTAGCCAAGCAAACTCTCTTTCAATTTGGGGTAACTCTCTGGAGTAAAAGAGACTTTGCAGTCTTCAAGCGTTTGGGTGTAGTGCACGTGTCAATAGGATGATGGCGAGCATATCCTCGGTCTAACGCCCTCCGGTATCCCTCGCATCACCTTTGACACGATCCGAATGGCTCTGTCGTATCCAAACTATTCCTTTAAGCAGCTGCTGGTTGAGGCTTTGTTGTCCTCCAAGTTTGATGATCTTCAGGTCGTTTAATCACAAAGGGCTTTTGGTCACGAAGAACAGCAAATATGTAGTGAAGAAGTTTGTGCATGACGGCCACGAGAGCCACCTTTTTCTTCTTGCTGA
>NZ_JUEE01000065.1:0-5602 GCF_000802135.1 Desulfosporosinus sp. BICA1-9 | reverse complement strand
TGGTAGCAGGTTTAGCATGTCCAAGTTCATCCTGGATAAATCATAAGTGGGGCAAGGATGGGTAGTTGGATAAATAAATGTTTCATTTCAACTATTTTACTATGATCTTGCATTGAAATAGTTAGAACGGGTTTTCGTTTCCTAATCCCCGTCGAACTTTAATCGGAAAATCACTTCGTTTACAAACATAGCCTATAATATTTGCAGCAAGAGTTTTCGCTAAGGTTAGCTCAGAAATCAGTAAATTAGCCACCTCTGCAGGAACGGCCATTAGTAAACCACCGGAGGTTTGGGCATCAAATAGAACCATTTGTTCGAGTAAGGTTATTTTTTCTTCCCAATGGACTTGATCACCTAAATAGCGAGCATTTGAATGGGTCCCGCTGGAGACTCCCCCATATTTAAGAATATCCCAAACTTGGGGTAAAATCGGTAACTTGTCATAGTCAAGCATCACGGATAAATCCGGA
The DNA here is from genome assembly GCF_000802135.1 of Desulfosporosinus sp. BICA1-9. Taxonomy (NCBI): domain Bacteria; kingdom Bacillati; phylum Bacillota; class Clostridia; order Eubacteriales; family Desulfitobacteriaceae; genus Desulfosporosinus; species Desulfosporosinus sp. BICA1-9. The sequence goes on along the minus strand of NZ_JUEE01000065.1, from coordinate 5,132 downwards.
TTTAACATTTCACTGAGATGGCCCAAAAGACCGAACCCCGATACGTCCGTACAGGCATGAACCGGAAACGTCTGCATAACTTGGGCCGCCTTCAGGTTAAGTTCCAACATGACTGCAGTTAGGGCTGCTTCTACCTCGTCTCCCACAATCCCAGAATCAATCCCTGTAGCCAATATCCCAGTGCCTAGAGGTTTTGTCAAGATTAGCGCATCCCCAACAAGGGCACCACTTTTGCGGATTAACTTTTGTGGATGAACGAGTCCTGTTACCGAAAGGCCATACTTTGGTGAAGCATCATCCACAGAATGCCCACCGACAATGGAAAACCCAGCTTCCGCAGCTTTCGCAGCACCACCGGCTAAAATGGCTCCTAAAGTTTCCATGGGCATCGTTTTGATTGGAAAGCTGACGATATTCAGAGCGAATATCGGTTTGGCTCCCATAGCATAAATATCGCTGATCGCATTGGCAGCTGCAATGGCGCCAAATGAAAAAGGGTCATCAACGACTGGAGTAATGAAATCCAGAGTTTGAACAATTGCGAGATTTTCATTAATACTATAAGTTGCAGCGTCATCATCCAGTCCGGACAGCAAACCCGGAACGTTCTGCTTCGGTAAATAGGATAAAAGAATGCTTAGGTCCTCCGGACCTATTTTACAAGCTCAGCCAGATCCAGGAGAATAATTGGTTAAACGAATTGAACGGTTAAGATCAGCCAATTGCCTTGCCTCCTTATCTGTTTTAGCGTATCATATTTCATATATAATTGAAATGCAACTTAGTTATAATCCCTATGCGAAAGGAGTATAGCGTGGACATTCAGCACTTAAGAGCCTTTTATGAAGTTGCGCGCTGGCGAAGTTTTTCTAAGGCTGCCAAAGAACTTTATCTTAGCCAACCTGCGGTCTCCCGCCAGATATCTTCTTTGGAAGCAGAAATTGGATTACCGCTATTTGTACGTATGGCGAATCATATCTCCCTCACCGAAGCAGGTCGAAAACTCTTGGCGTATGCTGAAGAAATCATTCGAACTCTAGAGCAAGCAAATCGAACCATTCAAGACCTTCGAGATTTGCGTCAGGGAACGGTTACGGTAGCGGCAGACAGTTATTTAAGCAACTACTTCTTGCCTCGCTTCGCGGGGGAGTTCCACCGTCGTTATCCGAGTTTACAACTTCAGATTCGTACTCATGCTCATGGTGATTTATATAATCTTCTAGCAGGCGGAGAGATTGACCTCGCCTTCTTCTGCGGGATGGAACCATCAGATAATTTACCACTGACACTTGAACCACTATACCAAGAACGACTATTCTTAGTCACGTCTGCGAAATCCACCTTAAGATCTATCTTGAAAACAACGGACGTATCCGATGTCGTGACGTTACAAAATAAACGGGAAATTCCAGAAATCAATTGTTTTGCTAATAGCCTTAGAATCGCTGAACTAATCGCTGAATATTCTCCCTTTCTCTTTCCTCCTTCAACTTACGCATTCTCTAAATATAGGGACTTCCTTCCGGAGGGGGGTTCTGCTGATGATGCTCCAGTAACTGTCGATTCATTAGAAGGAATTAAAACTCTTCTCCTAAATGGTTCTGGTTGTAGTATTTTACCGGAAAGTTTTATAAAGCTGGAATTAGAGCTGGGAGTTCTGCAAGGGGTTCCCCTGAATTGTACTTACCCAGTAATTTTAACATACCCTAAAGATTTTCGGTTACCCCATCCGGCCCTTTTATTTATTGGAGTCACTCACAAATTAATAAATAAGTAAGCATAGGTAAGTGCTTTTGTTTATGAATTCGTGAGTGTGTTAAATCATGGGTATTTCATACAAAATCTAAGATTTTTATATAAGTGGAATTTTTTGGGCGGCCCCTTAATAGTAACTTATCCACAAAACAAAAAGGCTTACTGCAAAATGTCAGTAAGCCTTTTTAAGTCTCTAAATCCAGTAATTGACTCTTATAATATCACTTTTATGGGTTTCTACAAAAGTACTAATTGAATCCATTAAACTACCTCCTTTAACGTAAAATTATCCATAGATGTCGTTTGCCCTTATTAGGACAAAATTTTATACATGACCGTACTAGCCAGGATTAGCAGACTACTTCGGCAACGACCTGCTGGATCGTTAGAGTAAACATTAATGGATCGTGCTTAAAGACTAGCATGAATGAAACGATAATACCAATGCATAGTTGGCATAGATTTTATGCGTTTAAGTTATGGGTAAAGGCGGGGATAATTCTCGAAAAACTCTTAATTGGAGGAATATCCACTTGTATATACCTTGCTTGCATAACGTCTATAATAACAATGCATAACCATTATGACGTGGGCTGTGGTAACATATCAATAAGCGAGAAGGACGTTTAAAACTTAAAACCGAGCAAAGATGTCATATTGCCTAACTATGACGTTGGAATTGCTAATTGAGCTATATGTGTTAGAGATCAATTACTTTTTTTAGCGATTATAATTTAAAAGTGGAGGAGAGATATTGATTATGAAACTTGGAATTATTCTGGAAACAAAAGAGTTTGAAAAAGCCTGGAATGCCTTCAGATTTGCAAACACTGCCTTAAAGAATGGCCATGAAGTTCAAGTATTCCTAATGGGGGAAGCAGTAGAATGTGAGAACCATACTCACGAGAAGTTTGATGTGGCTGGACAGATTAAGACATATTCAGAAGCCGGTGGAGAAATATTGGCGTGTGGAACTTGTCTAAAGGCACGTAACCTTGGCGGCACAGATGTTTGTCCCCTTTCAACAATGGTTGACTGTCTTGAGATGGTTGAGTGGGCGGATAAGGTAGTGACTTTTTAGATCTCAAAGCCAAAATCGTACTAGGATTTGCATCTCAATGATGGTTAGGGAGGATGTATATTGAAATTTTCACCATTTAATTTCCAGGCGCCCTTAGCTGCTGGGGGTATTACACTCATGGCCTTCAGCTATCTTCAGTTTGCAGTGCCTCATGGAGAAGGATTAATTAAGCTATCCGATATCCCTTGGGCAAGTTTAACAACAATTCAAACTAGCTTGTATGTTCCTTTAATCGGGATTATGTTGGTATTCACTATTATAAACTTACTTTCGATTGTGGTTTTTTCAAAAGACCTCATTCAATGGCTTGCCACTAAGCAAGAGTACCAAGAGTTCATGAGTGGCCCACCATCAAGGATTACAGGCATTTTTGTACCTATTGCCTCATTATCTATGACTATGAATGTGATTTTAGCTCCGTTAGCTTTTTTTGTTCCGCAATTATCGGCTAATATCCAAGTATTGATGTTGCCTGGCTTAATCATGTTTGGATTTCTTTTGTTGATGCTTTTAAAACTTGAATTTACGGTTCTTAAAAGCTGGTTAAGCCAGCCGGTGGATGTCACTAAATTAAATTTCGTCTGGCTGCTTGATGTTTTTGCATTTGGTTTAGTGAATTTAACCGGAGCAGGAATAGCCTCCATGGCCAGCAACCGAGAGATTGCATCGATAGCAGCTGTTGCATCCTTGTTAGCCTTAAGTATAGGCTCTTTCTTACTTGTAATTAAACTCACTTATTTGATTTACCAACAGCTAAAATCCAGCAAATTACCGGATAATCAAATACAACCTGCGTTTTTTTTAGTAGTTCCAATTACTTGTCTGTATGGAATAAGTTATTACAAAATCATGCTCTACTTGCAAACGTGGTTTTCGTTTGATATTAAAGTAGCATCGTTCTTTTTTATCACATTTTCTTACGTCATAGCCATTGGTTGGGCTATATTTACAGTATATTTAATCATTGATTACTTTAAAAAATATTTTTATAAAAGTGACTATTTCCCAACTCAGTGGGCTATGGTTTGAGCGTTAGTTGGCTCCCAAGTTTTGGGGGTTTACGTATTCGAAAATTATTATCCTAGTGCCCTACTTTCGATTGTGAATTATGCAAGTATAATGTTGGCATCAATTATTTACAGCTTTGTTTTTGTCAAATTTTATCAAGCAAATAAGTAAATTGCTTAAATTAGATTCTGCTCAAAAATTGAAACCCCATTGTTTGACAGAACGTCAAATTGGAAGTTCTATAAAAGTGCAGAAGACACTAGCCCTCGGTCTCTTATCCATCAGAGAACGAGGGCTGTGTCTTCTTTTAGCGTATAATTGACAGCGAACTGACCTAGAGGAGGGTAGAAATTATGACTGCAAAGATGAACTTATAATCTCATTGAAACCAGCGTTATGCGATTTAGTGTCGAAATCAGGCGATCATCTAATACTGCCAATTTTGAATACAGACAATAATGAACGAGAGGCCGATCGTTGTCAGATTACCAATTTTCTCATTGCAAATGACCAATGTTCAGTCTTAGTCGCATCGTTTTCGGAACCAGAATCGAGAAGGGTACTAGATATGTATAAGGGCTTTTGGGTTTCGGCCAACGAATTTTCCGATTCGATCAGGCTTAGTTATAGGATAATACCCAAAGAAAGCATAAAAAAAGGATTAGAAACGATGAATGGTAGCATTTCTTGAGGACAGATATTATTGTTTATTTAATAAACTCGCCCTTATCTCGGATAGGTTCACAAGTATTGAAGGCTACCACCATTCTTTAGAGGTGATAGCCTTCAATACTTGTATCTATTTAGAAGATAACGCCTAAAGCGATAAGAATCAAAATAGCAATAGCGATGATTCCAACTCCGATCCCTGCACCAACACCGCCATAAGCAGCAACTGGGGCAACGGCCTGAGGACAATATGCTCCGCTCATTCCACCATTCCTTACTGCGTATCTCCGCCGGGACGAACTTGCCTGCTCCACGTCTCATCCTTAAGCCACACATTCAAAAGATCATATATTTTATTCTTATAAGTGATATACGTCTCCTTGTCATTGGGGGCGATTTGGAGCAGCTCATGCTTTACTTCCTTAATGGTTTTATCCAGGTTTTCACAGAGGAAGGCGATATGGTTGGCCCTGACCTTGAGCGAGGTATTAATGAAGTTCGTTTTCATCCTCTCATAGCCCTTGGCGGATGAGCTTTGTTGGAGCGATTCCGGCGAATCCTTCAGCTGCCTGGCCGTTTTATCGAGATCCGCTTTGGACGTCTTGACGTTCTCCAATTG
>NZ_JUEE01000064.1:0-52234 GCF_000802135.1 Desulfosporosinus sp. BICA1-9 | reverse complement strand
CCCTCGGTGTTAATATGCAAATCAGGGACAAAGACAACATAGCCTACGTCTGCCGGAGTTAAAACAACAGGATATACTTTTTTCATCAAAAAACACCTCCATATTTTCAAAGCGTTTAGGGGCTTAGTTTAGCCCCTGTCGCTTGATGATAGCTTTTGCTAGCTTTTCATCAACTTCTCTATGGCGAGGAATCGGTTCACTGTATATTCCGTTGGTGTACAAATCATGGTTTGCACCGTTTCTCAATAACCACCAACCATTATCAGTTAACTTTTTTATTAAGTCTTTCCGCTTCATTTCCTCACCCCTTAGTTATATTGTACGCATTTAATACGTATAAATCAAGCGTTTTAAAACTAATCCTCTCGATTACGAGGGGATTAGTTTTGGGATTTTCCATGATTAATCCTTACGTACCATTTGAATAACTCTGCAAAGTTTATTAAATTGAATTAGATACCATTTAGAACATAATCAGGAGATATGTTTCCGTGGACTGGGCACGTGGAGACAATAATAGTGCTATATCGGGGTTGAGTGAAAGCCTTGGTATCAGCGGCTTTGATAAGACATATAGTCTTTTTAAAGTATGTGGCGTAAAGGGGAATATATTTTGATTTTGTGTTGCCGGATCCAGGACGGTTTGGCTTTTTGTTTTTATGGCAATTTTTTAGGAAGATGAAGGAAAGAATGGAAATAGTTCTCGTAATCAAGTACATGAATGACTGACTTGATAATATAATCCCTCGGTTCATATTCGGTGTGGAAATAGGTATGTTCAATATCAACGCTTGCATTTAGGAAAATCTTTTTATTTATTCCGTCAAATGCTATTGACAGAAATTCATTTAGTGCTATTATTATGAATATAAGGAAATGGAAGGTAACCTTGCTTACGAGGTTTATAGTGACGATACATAGTCACTTAATTTCTAAAATTTATTATTAGATTAGAATCGGCTTTGTGCCGGTTTTCTTTATTCCTGCTCCGATTTCTCCCTCAAAAGTGGAAGGAGAATCAGAATCAGTCTTTCAGTCCCAAATAAGGAACAAGAGCAACCCAGACCTAATAAGGTGGACGGTTGCTCTTGTTTTTTATTTCGGGTTGAAACTGAAAAGATAAACTGTCAACCCGATTGTCTTGCTATGGTGAGGCAAGATGCTCAAGCATTTCCTAAATGAACAGCCAAAATCAAATGGAAAGAAGGGTTAAGTATGTTATTCTTTGTTAAAAGCGAATTGACACAATTGCCTCCGTTCCCACCTCAACAGGTCAAAGAAATTATGGTACAAGGGTGGGAAAAAGTTATAAACTATCAGAAACAGGGGAAGATTTTGGCACAAGGGATGATTGCCGGTAGAAAAGGTGGTTGTGTTATTTGGGATGTTGAGTCCGTCGAGGAACTCCATACATTAATATCCCAATCTCCTATATTTCCTTTTCTTGAGACAGAGATTACTCCCTTAATCAGTATTGAAAATGCTCTGAAGTCCGTTAAATTTGATTTGGAAGCAAAACAAACCCTCAAAAAATAATTAGATTATGCCTCACCATAACATTATCTCGATTTAAGGCCCCTGACGAGGGGCCTATTCTTTTTGTATTTTAATTTTCTTTGTGTCACCAGAAGAGTTTAATAGCCTCACGTTCTTTTAACATCTTTTCAGAGGCTATTAAGCATCTTCAACGAGAAATTGACATAACGCGGGGAAGGCATCCTATTCCTGAAGATGGGATTAAGGCTTTACAAAATCTTAATGTACTCTTCAAAATAACGCTATCTCAATTGGTGTCTGCTAGAATATCTGAGAATCCAATGTTTCGTAGGTATCAATCAAAGTCAAGCTTAGAGCAAACAGCCGATATCATTGATAAGATTTTAGATAAGGACAATTATACTTCTTGGATTGGAGTTGGAACCAAAAAAAATTAAGGATTCCCATTAAATTTATAGTTGCATATTGCAACTATAAATAATATACTACAACTAAGAGGAGGGATGTTATGGAAAGGCTTGAAGTCGAGAGATTAAGTGATTTGTTGAATGACCTAATTCGTAGCCTAGGTCTTTTACAGAAGGAAGGGGCTCAGTGCTGTGGGATTACCCCTGCCCAAAACCATATCATTTATGAAATTGGTAGACATCCTGGAATCATTGTTAATGATTTAGCACATATGTTAGGTTTAGAGAAAAGTACCATTAGCCGTCATGTCCAAGGACTTATTGAATCTGGGATCGTTAAAAGTCTCCAATCAATTGAAGATAAACGGTATCTAAACTTAAATCTAACGGAGCAAGGACTTTTAATTAATCAGAGTTTAACTAATTCTCTGGCGGGCTATGTGGTAGATATTTTCAACCAGATACCAGAAGAAAGAAGAGATCAGGTCAATGAAAGTCTCACTCTTCTACTAAATGCAATTTCAAAGAGTCCGGAATGTTGTCGTAGAGTGATATAATTTTTTTCGAGAATATAGTTGTATAATGCAACAAATATTAAGGAGTGATTTAAATGTTATTTTTAGTTTTAAGTCTCGCTATTATCGTTGTTTTGAGTTATGTGCAAGCGTCTACAAAAAGGAGCTCTGGAATGGAAGAATATTGCAAGTTGGAATGTAAAGGGTACAAATATTGATTTAGGGGTTGAAGTTATCGAGATATCAGTGGGGTAAGGGCGGTGTTTCAAAGGAACCTGGTGTCAAAGGAACCTGGTGCACCAACTTATCAATGGCGATCCCGGAGTCCTTTATAATGCCCAGGGCCAGGTGGTATCCAGTAAATGATGTGAAGCTCATGGAAATAACTCAAGATGTTTCTCGGATTTTGGTGCCTTAACAACTGGATACGGAATGGATCTTGTAGGTTTGTTACATATTTGTATAATAGCAGATTACTATGTCATGTAATAAAACCCGCTACATTGAGCGGGTTTCCTACTTAACCAGTTTAAATTTTCTCCGGCGTAGTATTAAAGCAATACGAACATTTCGGACAAGTCACCTGGAGTGTCCCTTTATTAATAGGAACTCGCATCTTAGTCTTGCATTTTTCGCATTCAATGACCCGATGATCGACTAGCTGTAGAATTCGTGCCTGATCGAATCCGACTACTAACTCATCCCCAATCAGAAAAGAAGGAACCCCGCTGACGTTTCTGCGGATTAACTCCGCGCGGGCTTGATCATCACGGTTGATATCCTTTTCCACAAAATGAATCCTATGCTGCGAAAGAAACTTCTTCGCTGTATAACAATGCGGTCAGGTTTGTGTGGTGAATATGATGACGTTCTTCATAGAAACATACTCCTTTCTCTTTTGCGTATGCTCAACAGAATTCTTATTGCCTACAAGTTTTTTCAGCATCCCAAAACCCGAAGGCTGTTTAGACCCCACTGCTGACGGTGCCGCCACTTTTACTAGTACCGATATCGACTGCACTAAACCGCTGGCTGATCAAGGATTTTGATAGCGCAACACGTCTGCTTTCCTTTTGGCGGATACACTGCAGTATACAGAGAATTTCTCTCCGAATTCCTGGCAGAGCAGGTCATACTTAGTATCGGTATGATGTTTCGCTTCCTTACTAAAGGACAGTTATACCCGTGAGGGGTATAACTAATTATAAATTGGGTTCTCTTGTATGTCAAATCTGCCGTTTGGTGCTACCGACATCATAAACCTAAGTGATAATCCTTTACGCAATAAAGGCATACTTCTTTCTCATTATTAGGCTTCACATATTCTCCATACAAAGGTCACAAACTGGTTACAATTATATATTATGATAAATAACAGAGATAACAATCCGCTAGTTTAGCGGTTGAAATATTGAACTTCTTTTCATTTCTACACCTCCTTTTTTCCTATACCCCTCCTAGTGAGGGGATTTTTATTGTGGAAAGTAAGATTCATTTCTTTTGCTGTTGACGGATAAATTTGAACTTGAAACATAATGACATAATTGTTTCAAACTTTTGACATAATGAGATAAATTAGATTAGTGTAAATATTTGCAATTATTTTAATTTTAGAACTTTGTGATATATAGCGCAAAGCAACCGAAAAGAGTGTATTATAGATATAAAGGATCTAGAAAAAACGGAGGCGATCACACTCATGACTAAACATTTAAAATCTATTTCTAAGAGCCTGTACAAAATTGCAAGCAACACAAAATGCAACGACACATTATTCGATCGTATTATGGCTTCAATTTATTCTAAAGGGTCGAACTAAGATCTTGCTGGATATTGAGCCTTCTTAATGGATTCGCTCAAGCCAACGGATACCAAAATGGCAATTGGAGACCACAAAGTGGTCTTTTTTCTTTTTTCGCTCAATAACTTGGGGACCGCAGCCGTAAAATAAAAACGATGGAAAAGAAACCTATGGAAGAAGAGCAACATACACTGGTAGGTAAACCATATATTTTATATAAAGGGAAATTTCCTATCCACTCGCCCGCTCATTCCCAGATGTGAACCGGCTTGGTAAAGAGGAGCTGTAGAAGTTAAGTGATGAGCTGGGTAGGAGCAGTACGAGATAGGAGATTGTACTTAACACCCTGGTACCGAGCGGTACGATTACCCGAGTCTTTCGCAAGTATTTAAACAGTTTCTGTCTGACTGAAATAAAATTGTGCTGCAGTTAACGTTCCAACAGGCTTTGCTAACCTTCTCATGAACTGATATTAGCCTGAAAAATACTCAAAATAAGTCATTTAAAATTAACCTCCCATGATGGGAGGTTTTTTATTTGGGCTGGTTATATTTTGTAGTCTTTGTTATGGCGCTTTTTTGTTACCTACAAAGGTAAAAGGAAAATACTTGTCGAATTGACTAACGATAGCAACAGACAAAGAGAGGATATAAGCTGATGTCAAAACTAGCTTTCAAGGGAATTATTATATCAGTACAACCGAGAATCAGGATGATACGTTCGTTCGATGAGCGGTCCCATAACTATCTTGGCTATTCGCTTTTGATTAAAGGTGTGATTGATAATGTTGAGCCAGAGTTCTCAGAAGAAGCTGAGCAAGATCCATCTAATAGAATCTTTTCTGTAGGCATTGGTAAGGCTGCCCAGCAGAAACATCAATTTTGTGTTGGGAATGAGGTATCGGGTGAATGCGCACCAGTCGCAGATGAACGGCTGGAGCCGGTTGAGTTTTATAAAGTATCTAAGTTGAAAAAGGCCGGTAATAATACCACCCATCGACATGCTCCACCACCCTGGGAAGAGGTAACACCAGAGCTGGAGGAATATAGAGAGAGGGGGCACCGGCGATTAGCAGCTAGGACTTATGATAGTAAATGTACTACATGTCTATGGGGATGCAGGATGCCTGTGGAAATTATTGTTGATAACTGGAATCCAAGGAAACGAAAATACCGGTTTGAGACATTTTGTTATGGCCCTTTGTCGTGTAACTTGTATAAGGCAGGTCCAATCAGGAAGGTAGAAGGCAGAAACGGGATGGTGTACGAAGAGGAAGATTGGGTGGATGAAGAGTCTACGGGGCATAGAGAGCTGGATGAATAAAATACTTTATCTTAAAACTAGTGGTATTGGAGAGGGAAATGTCAAAGAAAAAACGCAGAAGCGGTCATTACTGTAAGATTTGCCATGAATTTAGATCGAATGAGAGCTTTTCGGGTAAGGGACATGCAAATCACATATGCAAAAGATGCAGTAAAAAGTCTCCAGCTGTGCAAGCTGCTGATATGACCTTGAACAGAATCAATAATATGCCATTCAGAAAGCTTAGCCAGGCAGAAAAGAGCTGGCTTGAAAACAGACTCCATGATCAGCGTGAAGAAGTTAAAACAGCTGCTCAGGAGATATATAAGCAGTTGTATCCACACATGGAGCGAAATAATAGGAAAAAGCAGCTTCATATCAACAAGTTGAGTTTCAGGCTACATGCGAAGGCTTTTGACGAGCGGCGCCATGTGCAAAATGCCAATTGTCTGTTCGAAGCAGATAAAATGAGCAATAATATCGTTCAAACGGAGTTTTCTAGTGGTGGCTCTCCTGCAAGTAGACAGGAAAAATTTGTAGTTAGTATAGATATGGCTAAATTCCTGAAATGGATAGTACATTCTCTGGAAATTTCGGAATGGGAGCAAGATTATTATCAGAATAATGACAGTTTTAATTTTTTAGAGAAAGATCAAATTTATTGTGACGACTTAGACGACTTTGAAGAATGCTTTAAAGGTAACGAAGAAGAAGTTCAGGATGAAGCATCAGAAATTATCACATGGCATGTCGAGGTTGATTATTCGAATGGCACAATACAGAAGACGAGTGGAACTCATGTTCATTTGCCAGATAAGGTAGAAGAGCTTTATTGGGGTTTTCAGGAATATTTTGCTCTGGCGTATTCTGAAGAGGATGAAGAGGGAAAAGACATGGAGCTGCAAACAGGTTTTGATGATTTACCATGGTGACGATCTTGGAGGACTTGTCAAAAGAGCTATCAATGTGTTGGGGTCAGATCCATTGTAAGAGCCGGTATAACCGACGAAGGACGGCACATGCCAGCATCCTGTAAGTTGGGCAGGGCTATTGTGGGGTTGGTAACGCGGGCGCTGGTAGTAAAGGAGATTAAGCACCGAGAGACTATCATTTGATAGAGGATGCAACTGGGTACCGTTTGACGGATATATTAGAAGTGCATTTTCTGGAGATCGTAAAGCTAGCTGATTTGGCGATTCAAAGAGATGAGAATGATGCTGTCGTGGAATGGATGGAGTTCTTGGATGCAAAATCAAAAGGAGTGATTGAGATGTTAGCGGAAAAGAATAAGGACATCAAAAAAGCCTATGATTTATTGCAGATCATCAGTAAGGATGAAAAGGCAAGAATGCTGTACGATGCCAGAGAGGCTGAGCTTCGTGACCAGCTAACGAGGATAGAGACAGCAGAGAATAAAGGGATGGCAAAAGGGAAAATCCTAATGGCTCAAGATGCCATTTGCCAATACCTTGCCGCACGTCTGGGTGTGGAATCTCAAGCCCTTCAGGAGACTGTGCGCACGATCATTGATTTGGATACGCTCAGTCGGATCATGAATCAGATCTTAATAGTAACTCATTTAGATGAAGCAACGTCTCTCATTCATATCAGCATGGTCTCTCAATAGCATTGGGGTCCAGCGCACAAAAACCTTTTCCAAAGCTCAAATAGTAGCTGAAGGAGGCCAAGGACCTGATTCCGTATGGGGAATGGGGCAAGTGGCTGGCGGAGTCGGTAAGTTACACGGAGAGAACGGCCCAAGGATTCAAACAACGTTTATTGTAAGCTATGATATGACGCTTGTTCGCTTGAAAGCACTGGGCATCTTAGATAATACACTTTTAGAAAATTTAAAATATTAGAAAAGATTGAGAAAACGGCTTCAAAACTATTGAATGCAATTAAGGGTAATTCGGATTTGTGCAAATCCTCGGAAGCAAAGAAGATCCCCGCTGAATATCTCGAATGGGTCATTTCAAATTATTATGACAAGTTAATTCCTAGGAAGAGTTTAGAAACCGCGTTGGACTTTGTTGGCTTAAAGGCAGATGATTTTGCAGACCCTTCCGAAGAACTTATTGAAGATGAAAGTTTTGACGATTTGCTTAGGGGGATGGAGGTTCACGATGATGGAAAAAATTTTTAAGGTGATTCTTGAGTGGGACGATGAAAAAAGTTTATGTTGTGACGGTACCAGGACTTCCGGGATGCGTTACCCAAGGCAATAATCGGAAAGAAGCCCTTGAACGGATACAGGAAGCGATAGAAGGTCATATTGAGGCTTTAAATCTAATCGGCATGCCGGTCCCTAAAGGGAATATAGAGTTCGATGAAGTGCGGGTGCATGTATCGTGAGTGTGTTGCAAAAAGACCTAAGCCCCGAGTATCTGAACTCAGGGTTTAGGTCTTTTATAGTTTCTTCTGTCTTAGAATGTTTGGTTATGAGCCATCAAATGATACAGGTGGATCTACTTTGTAAATTCCGATAGGCCTGGAATGATGAAGCTTTGTCCTGGGTAAATAAGATCTGGGTTATGCAGATTATTCGCAAGAATTATGGCTTGCATCGTTGTACCATAACGTATTGCAATGTGGTAAACTGTATCTCCTTGTTTCACGATATATCTTGCCCCAGACTTAACCTCAGTTGCGGGAGCACCTTTAACCTCAGCAGCGGGAGCAGCCTTAACCTCAACCCACATAGGGTTGGAGATTGCCTTGTTACCGTCCGCATCGGTGACGATAATGTTATACCACGTGCTAGCATTCGGTTCAAAGGAGAACGAGAGACTTTCCCGATTCATGCTGGGTGTGGCAAATTCCTTTGACATAGCAATTTTTTTGCCAGAGGTAAAGATTTCAACCTTGGAAATCCCTTTTACAGACATAGCATCAAAGGAAAGGCTAAACTTGTCTCCATTGTTGATACTAGTGCTCTGCCCAAAGAGGTTATTTGAATAGAGAATGGGCCCCATAGTGACATAGGAATTACCCTTTAATAAGGCATCCATATAACTTGCAGAGGTCAGCTCACCGGGAATATTGACATAGGTTCTGGTTTTGCCACTGTAGAGACTGGTCTTCATATTCGGAGTTAATACATCATGGGTGTCGCTGCCACCGGTGAGATAGTAGCGTTTACTGCCGGTGAGGCTCGCTGTCCAGAAATCCATAGCTTTATCTAGAGCCTGTTGATTCTTAGCAGCTTTTACTCCTCCGTTGATTTCGATCAAATCAAAATTCGAATCATAGCCACCTGGAACTGCAGAGGCTGCTTGGGCAGTGAACAAACCATAGGCAATATAAGGATGATTGGCAACTATAATTGTCCCGGAATCATGTGCTTTCTTGACCATCGCCGGAAAATCCATATAGGGATCGATGGAAAACTTATCAGTAATCATGTTAGTTGCAGCCGTAGGCGTCACCGGGAATATTCCGAAGTGAGCCCAACTTGGGGATACTTCTAAAGAAGGAAGGTAGGTCACGTTTCGCTTGCTTGCATAATCGGCTACCTCACCGTTGCTAGCGATAGAGTCATGATCGCTAGTCACGATCACATCTAATCCATTGGCTAGCTGGGATTTGATCAGGTTAATGGGTAAAGTGCTGCCATCTGACTTATTAGTGTGATGATGCAAATCTGCAGAATACCAATTCGCAGTAGGAGCAATCAACTTCTTAATCGTTACCTCAGTGGCCTTGTCTGTAGCACTGTTCCCTTGAATCTTGATTGGTAACGACTCAAAATAGCCACCGCTGCTTACTTCAAGATTATAGGGACCTGTCGCTACAGGAATTTTAGCGAGACCAATATTATCTAAATCTGTAAAGAATACTGTTTGGGCAACGTAGCGAACAGCCGGAGTCGTTACGCCTAATAATTCCACCCTGGCATCAATCGGCTGACCCGCATCGTTTTTAACTGTGACTGTTATCTGTTCTGTTGAAGCCAACTTTAAGGTGCCAGCATCATAAGCTTTGCCAGTAAGAGTGAGCCCAGCTTTTTCGCTAGGAGAATATAGCTCTTTCAGAGCATATACTTTGTAGGTGTTCATGTCTTCGACTTTAGGCAAGTCAAACCCGAAGCTTCCGTCTTCTTTACCAATAACCCAAGTAAAGGTTTTCTCTCCTTTTTCGACAACGATAATTGGAGATTTGACAGGGGTTGACGTGGCCGAATCTAACACCTTGCCGGAAACCGTCACTGTTTCTGCTTTAACTTCGTTCATTAATTGATTTAAAGTACCTTCCAGGCTCCCTTGATTATCGATTCTAAAAATGGCCTCAAACTTATAGGTCTTACCCGGTTCATAGGAGGTCTTTCTCTCCGTATCTTTATAACCTGAACTACCCCAAAGATCAGCGGTTTCCGCTTTTAAGTCAATGAGGCTGACACTATACTCTTTGTTGTATGTGTTGACAAATTTGTTATAAGGCGCACCGACACTTTTGTCAGGGGCAAACATAAAAGCCCCTTTATTACCTAAAGAATATCCAGTGGACAAGCCAGGACCGTCCGTCGATACTGACTTATCATAGGCATCCCCGTTCGCTGGATTGCTAACAATTGTGTTAATCCTCAGGTAGTTGTCATCATTACCCAAGACATAGTAAGTCACGACATCCATTGGGGTCTTGCCTTCTTGAGCAAATTTCCGAGTTGAGACAAGTCCTTTATTGCCGTCGCCAACTCCATCACCGTCAAAGTCAATATTTTCGGAAATCATCATTGTTCTAGGCTTAGAATTTTCCGGGCCCCAGCTGTCCCAGTTGTCCATCAAAAATTCCATGTCCCAGATGGTATCAGTGCCTGCTTTTAGACTGCCATTCTTGGCTGCATCTAGAAGACTTTCGGAACCTGATCTAGAATCAACCATCAAGGATGCATCCAGAATACTATTGGGCGGGTACCCCCAAGGATTGGGTGTGCCCACGGAGATAGCGACGGCGATATGACTGTTAAACATAATCAAATCGTCTGAGCTCAGGGCCTCACCGTTCTTAATAAAGGTGCCATCCGGTAAAGGTACGCCAGCATCACGCAGCTCCTGGACTGTCATAATCACAACCTGGTCATTGTGTGGTTCAGCAGCATAGGCTGATGGTACAAAGGAAAAACATAGGATAAAAATTGCGATAAATAAGGACCGAAATGTAAATCTGTTGTTTTTCAAATCATTTCCCCCTCCTAAATAGTACAATCCTTTGGATACCTGATACCCTTGTGAATAAATCCCTCCTTGTTGTTACTTAATCAGCATGATTTTCCATTTTATCTTAGTATAACAGCGACTATAATTTTAGATAATTCATAATAGTTAACTTAATTTATGAATAATTAACTTCTCTACCTCTAGATTCGTTGTATTACTTGGAAAATGCTGTACAATAAAATCACACTGAAAATTATGATCTCAAGCTTGAGAAGGAGCGAGTCAGAGTTGGATTTTTTAAAATTAAACGTAAGATTTTACCTAATTTTATGTTTAGTTATTATGTTAGGCTTGCTGAGCGCATGTATTCGTGAGCCCATTGATGGACTAAATTATACGAAAACAGATGTGGTAGAAATTGATTTTTGGTATGGCTTAAGTGGACACCTTGGGGAGACTATGAAGGAGTTTATCGATGAATATAACCAACAGCAATCTAAGGTTAGAGTAGTTGGGGTGGCTCAAGGGAATTACGAAAAAACGGCCCAAGCCTTAAGAGCATCAATTGTCAGGCGGAAGCCTCCAGCGGTAGTGTTGCTGGAAGATCAACGAATGCAGTTTTTTGCCAATGTAGGGGCTTTAAGTCCTCTAGATTCTTTAATCAATGTTAATGCAGATTTTCACAAAGAGGATTTCGTAGATTCATTTTTACAACAAGGCCAGTTTAAGGGGAATACCTATGCTTTACCGGCTTATGGCACAACCCAAGTCTTATATTACCGCAAAGACCTCTTTACTATAGCGGGAATTAAACCTGACACATTAGACACGTGGGAAGGGTTGGCGAAAGCTGCTAAAAAGCTGACCATGAAAAACGGTCAAGAAGTTTTGGTTTATGGTTGGGAACCTATCCAGGGACCGGAAAATCTTATCGATGCAGCTATCAGTAGGGGAGGAAAATTCCTCAGCGCAGACGGGAAAACGGTAACGATTGATGGAAGGGCATGGATAGAGGCTTGGGAGTATTTTAGAAGGGCTATCCATGAGGAGAAAACCATGAAAGTCAATTATGGGGGAGAAGGATGGGAATATTGGTATGCAACTATTCATGATGTTATACAAGGTCGGGCCGCTGGATATACCGGTTCCAGCGGTGATCAAGGAGAACTGGATTTTAGTATTATTGAGGCCCATATACAGCCTAGCTGGGAAGGGTATGCAGGCTACCCTCGCGCAGTAGCCCATGCCCGGGCTCTCTGTATTCCCCAAGATGTCCCTCAAGTTCAAAGGGAAGCCGCCTTTGAATGGATCAAATATATGACCAGTTCTGAAATTACCGCCCAATGGTCTATCAAAACAGGGTACTTGCCTGTCAGAAATTCTGCAATGACCACAGACAGTTACCAGAAGTTTGCCGAGGAAAATCCTCAAATCATGGTTCCTTATCATCAGACCAAGTTAGCTACGAAAGTTTTCTTCGACCCGACTGGGGGCAAAATTTACGATGCCTTGAAGGTTGCCGCAGAGAAAGTGGAAATTCAAAATGTCCCCGCGGAGATCGCTTTGCAAGAAGCAAAGGAGACTTCGCAGGGAGAGTTAGATAAGGCGCTGGCTGGGGGGGATTCCCTTTAATGCCTCGAGTAAAGCATATTAAAGTAAGAATTGCCCTTTATATTTCAAGTATTATTGTGCTTATTATCCTGGCTATTAGTAGTTCAATAAGCTGGGTATACAACAAAAAACTTGTAGAACAAACTGGTACGATTGCAGCTCAAAAAATGAGAATTATTACCATGGGCCTGGATAAAGAGATTACTGCTGTCCTAGGACTTTGTGATAATATTAGAGATAATGAAGAATTGCAGGAATTGATGGCCCTCGAGGATAGGTCTCAAGGGAACGACTATGCCCAGATGAAAGCGATCTCGAATATTTTACGGAAGAGTGTTTACTCTCACACTTCTATAACTTCAATATTTGCTATTGGCTTACATAAACGAGTCTATGACCCTTTATATCAAATACAGCCTTACAATGAAATCATCGCTAATTATAAAGCCTTCGACGAATTTATTGCCTCAGGGAAGTTTAATGCTTTCTCCGCTCCTACTAACTTTCCCAATAGGTTAGACAGTACAAGTAACAGGGAAAAATCGGAGATTACCTTTTTTAGTCAATACATGAGTAATTACGATTTCAGACATTTTGGCTATATTTTGATTAGCATTAAAAAAGAGCAACTTTTCCGTGAGCTAAGTCAAATCCATAAGCAAGTGTTTGATTTTACTTACATAATTGATGAAAAGGGCGAAATCATAAACAAGATTGGCGATCTACCTTTGCAAGATGAGCTTATTCAAGCCTATGCAATGAAGCCTGATAAGGTTAATGAAGTTAAAAAAATCAATAGTGATGAATATTACCTTATCAGTCAGTCCCTTAGTGCCTACCCTGATTGGAAAGTCGTGGGGGGAATAGCGTATAGAACGGTTAAAAAGGATTCGAGATTAATATTAAATATTGTCTATTTTATTGGGATAATCAGTGTATTTATGGCAGTTATTATTTCATATTTCTTAGCAAAAAAAATAACGGATCCTATCTTGGAAATCAATAATGCCATGACTCAATTTGAGGAAAGGAAATGGCCTGATAGGTTAAACGTTAAGACTGAGGATGAATTAAAAAGCCTCATTAATGGATTTAATCACATGGTTGAACAATTTAGGGCATTATTGGATCAGGTGCATCAAGAGCATGAAGAAAAAGCAAAAGTAGAAGTCAAAACCCTAGAGCTTAAACTTGAATTATTACAAGCTCAAATTAACCCCCATTTCATACATAACACTTTAAATGCGGTGCAGTATCTGGCATTGAAAAGAGGCGCTGAGGATATACGGGACCTGATCCAGTCGTTTAATCTATTACTGCGAGCTAGTATGTCTGTGACTAAGGACTTTGTAACTGTCAAAGAAGAACTGGAATTGGTAAACAGCTATATAAACATTCAGCGATATCGATACGATAATAACATCGAAGTGATTTTTGACACAGATGAATGCCTTAATGACGTTCAAATTCCCAAGCTTATCTTACAGCCTATTGTGGAAAATGCCCTTTACCATGGGATTATTCCAAAGGATTGTGGAGGAACCATCAAGATTGATATCCATATAGTCCAGGATAAACTATCGATCCGCGTGATAGATGATGGAATTGGAATTGGAGAAGAAGACTTAATTAATTTATTACGTGAAAAAGTAAAACAACATCCCAAAAGTGGATTCAACAATATAGGTCTTAATAATATCAATGCGCGCTTGAGACTGTTTTATGGCGATGAGTACAGCCTTCAAATTCAAAGTGAGTTGGGGAAAGGAACTTGTGTTTGGTTTTATATCCCGAAATCTGAAAAACACAAAGGGGAGTAGCTATGGGCAAGTTAAAAGTGTTGGTGGTCGATGATGAAAAACCAGCTCGGGAGACCTTAACTTATCTGATTGATTGGGATGCCACAGCTTTTGAGATTATAGCTACAGCGAAAAATGGCAGAGATGCTCTAGAAAAATATCATACTTTAGAGCCTGATCTCATCATCACAGACATACAAATGCCGTTAATGGATGGATTAACCTTAATCAAAGCTATTAAGCAAGTAAACAAAACGTCGAAATTTGTGATTTTGAGCTGTCATGAGCAGTTTTCTTATGCTAAGGCAGCTATCCAAATGGGCGTGACAGATTACCTTATTAAGGATCTGATTACTCCGCAGGATTTGTATACTGTACTTGTGAAGGTTCAAAAAGAGCTAGAAGACCAAAAAGTAGTCGTTGATGATCAGTCAATCGTGAAATTAAACGAGTACGATGAATATTATGATGCCTCTAGAACTATGGCAATGAAGGCAATCGTTTTAGAAGAGCGGTCTACAACCAAAAAACAAGCCCTTATAGAACAATTTGAATTAGATATTAAGGGCAGCTACTTAGTTCTTCTCATAGTTTGTCTAGAAAAGAAAGCAGTAAGCGTTGACTATTCTAAATGGGTGAATCTTGAGAAAAACATATTTATTTCAATAAAAAAGGCACTGGAAGCCGTGTCGGGAGGAGAATGCTTTTATTATCAAAACGGGGAGTTTATTGTTATTGCTAAGCTGGAGGATAGTGTCAGTGAGTTGAAATATATATCCAAAAGCTATGAAATAGCACATGGCGTATACCGGAATATTCAAGCTGCCCAAGAAATTAGCGTTACCATCGGGATTAGCCGGGGATTTTACGGATTTGAGGATATCTCCCTGCGATATAAAGAAGCTCAAGAGGTGACGAGGTATAAAATGTTTTTGGGGAAAGGAAAAATTATCTTCTACAATACGGTTTTGACAAAGGTCCACTCCCTAAACAATACTAAGATTAATCAGAGAGTAAAACAAATTTCACTGGCCTTGGAGGAAAATGACTTCAAAGGTCTATCTCAAGAAGTTAGAATGCTTTATCGGGAAGACCTGCAAGGATATATGCAATACAATTATCTTCAAGAGATTAATGCGCATCTGTATAGTTTGGTTATGGTTGCTTGTCATATCTATAGTATTAGCTATGAAGATTTGTTTGGTTGTAATTATTTTCCCATTCAGCAGGTAGAGGATTTGGACTCTGCAGAAGATATCGGAGAATGGTTTAACGAGGTATTTGTTCAAATTATTACAAAGAAAAGTAGGCAGGATGACAAAAAATATAATAGACATATTAAAGCTGCTATTAAGTATATAACCTCTAATTACACTAGAGATATTGGGCTAAGCGAAATAGCGGAGGCAATAAGTCTACATAAAGTCTATCTTAGTAGATTATTTAAACATGAGACAGGTGACAATTTAGTCAATTATATAATGAAGGTAAGGATCGAGGAAGCCAAACGGCTCGTACTGACTACCGATAATAAACTTTACAAAATAGCCGAGCTGGTAGGCTATAATAATATTCAACAATTTAGCGCGGCTTTTAAAAAGATTACTGGGGTTACGCCAAGCGAATATCGCGATTCAAATATGCACGACGGATATGTTTCCCTAGACAGGACTCGTAATTCCATTAAACCCTGGTCTTAATCCTTAGACACTATACCAGAGGACAAGAAAATGGACTTTTGTAAAATTAGCTGTTACAAAATAACTTTTTTGCTGGCTACTCATTTTGGATATAGCAGCAAGGACACTAAATAATGAAAGGGAGTCCTCCTGTGAGTAATAAACAGACTATTAATTATCCCAAAATCGGGGTAATTTCTCTTGCACATACGCTTAATGACCTCTATAGCAACTACCTACCCCAGTTACTCCCATTTTTAGTTGTAATGACACCCGGTTTTACAGCGACCAGAGCGGCTATTTTAATTTCTGTCTTTACCATAACCTCTTCCTTCACACAACCTTTCTTTGGTTATTTTTTAGATCGAAAAGGTAAACGTTGGCTCCTATATGTAGGAACACTATGGATGGGTATTATGCTTAGCTTAACGGGAATAGTCCATAACTATGGGCTTCTGGTAACGCTGGCCGCACTGGCAGGTTTAGGCACCGCTGTATTTCATCCTCAAGCAGCCACCATGGTAAATGACTTAAGTGGTAACAACAAAGCTGTTGTACTTTCAGCCTTTGTAGCTTTCGGTAACGTTGGTTTTGCTTTGGGACCACTTTTGTTAATCCCTTTATTTCAATTTTATGGCTTACGCGCTACAATCGTAACTGTGATTCCTGGAATCGTGGTAGCTTTGTTACTACTTCTTTTCGCGCCACGTAATCCTGTTTCAACAGCTACTAGGCCGGAATTTTCTCAGGTAATAGATTCCTTAAAGTCTGCATCTCGTGAACTTATTGCCATAATTGGTGTAATTGCTGTCCGTTCCTTAGCTTATACAGGAATGTTAACAATGCTGCCACTTTATTTTAAGGCTAAGGATTTATCGAACATCGCCGCGAGTCACCTATTAACAATTATGCTTTTTTCGGGAGCCATTGGCGGGGTCCTAGGTGGTTTCATATCTGATCGATATGGGCGTAAGCGTTTAATTGTTGGATCCCTTGTTATTTCCTCACCTTTATTTTTTGCTTTCTTTTATACACATGGTACGTTGAGCACAATCTTCCTTGGCCTTGCTGGGGCAACATTACTGTCCAGCTTTGCAGTCACTGTTGTAGCTGCCCAAGAAGCCATCCCTAATAATAAAGCCCTGGCCGCAGGCCTAACCATGGGATTTGCCGGAGGGATAGGTGGTCTAGCCGTAATTCTAATTGGCCGAATCGCTGATATTTGGGGCAT
Organism: Desulfosporosinus sp. BICA1-9; assembly: GCF_000802135.1. Lineage (NCBI taxonomy): Bacteria > Bacillati > Bacillota > Clostridia > Eubacteriales > Desulfitobacteriaceae > Desulfosporosinus > Desulfosporosinus sp. BICA1-9. The sequence goes on along the minus strand of NZ_JUEE01000064.1, from coordinate 35,236 downwards.
ATCGTCAGCAGTTTTCGTTCTTTTCCTACTTCCAATCTTGGCGGGTCTGATAGGTTTGTTTTTTCTCAAAAGCCGCCCCACCTCTCATAGTCAACGTATAGCTGCAACATGTGTGAAATAATTGAATATCGGCATGTACATTACGGATAGTTAATCAACCGTATTAAACTTAATGAGCCAGTTGGAAAATTCAAGGGCAGTTACTCTTTCAGCTGTTATGCCATCAGACTTGCTGGAAGCTAAGAAAATTATGGGTTCTACCATAACTCTTGGGCGTAGCAGTGGGACTTTAATTTGGCTCTTATGTTCTTGATGCTACCCTCCATTCACTTTGCATTGTTTGTAAAGTAATGGGGGGTATTGTTAATCTTTGGTGGACTCGATAGAGTCGCTGTCACGTTACCATTAAAGTTCCATAACTATATAATAGTCCTTTAAGAAACGGAGAGCATTCAGTATGTATGAAATATCTGCGAGACATTTTACCCGTTACTACGAGATCCTTTCCGTACTCATCCGACATGGCTTGGGTTATATGCTCTTCTCGGGGAATCTTAGGCCAATGCAGGAGGAAAACTTAGCACTCGTTGGAGTGCATCTAAGAAATGCATGTGCGGAACTTGGTCCAGCTTTTGTAAAAGTAGGACAACTAGCGAGTACTCGATCGGATCTTCTGCCGCAACCCATTGTTCAAGAATTAGCGAAGCTCCAAGACAGGGTTCACCCGCTTTTCTTTGAGGTAGTGCGACGAGTGGTCGAAGAATCCTTAAAGTCTCGCCTAGAGTCAGCCTATCATGAATTTGATCCTGTCCCTCTGGCGGCAGCGTCGATTGGGCAAGTCCATCAGGCTGTTCTGCACAATGGAGAAAGAGTGGCCGTGAAAGTGCAGCGCCCACATCTTCGTGAGACTGTTCAAACGGATTTAGAAATATTTCAAATCTTTGTCGATCAAATTGAACAGAGAACTCAGTGGGGAAAACGCTACCCTCTTCGTATGCTGCTTGAAGAGTTTTCCAATACGATTAAGGGAGAACTGGATTTTGTAAATGAGGGGCGAAATGCCGAGAAACTATCAAAAGTAAGCATAAACAATCCCCATATTCTGATACCGAAGATTTACTGGGAATTAACGCAGCCCTCAGTGTTAACTATGGAGTATATTTCAGGGATTCCGTTACATCACATTATAGGTTCTCAAGAGGCAGCTTATGATGTTCATCGGATCGCCGATCGCTTAAGCAAAGCACTTCTCCAGCAAATTCTTCTGGTGGGCTGTTTTCACGGCGATCCTCATCCTGGCAATATTTTAATTTTACCTGGGGAAAAAATTGCCTTGCTTGATTTTGGGATAACAGGACATCTAACCCGTACTATGAGGGGTCAGATCTTGTCACTAATGTCAGCACTGATCCGGGGAAATAATGCTTTGATTTTGGAGACAATCTCGCAAATGGGCATTGTATCTGAGCAGGCTGATAAGCTGGCCTTCCAAACGGATATTTCTGCCTTGCGTCATAAACATTTAAAAGGACCCTCGAGGAAACTTGCCATGGGTGAATCTATTCAGGACTTTTTTAATATCATCTTTCGCCATGGAATTCATATTCCTTCTGAATTCATCCTCGTAGGTAAATCCTTGATAACCCTTGAGGGAATTCTAAACGAGCTAGATCCTAATATAAGCTTGGTTGAACAAGCCAAGCCCTTTAGTCGAAGGTTTATTTGGGGGAAGTTTGATTTGTTGAATTTATGGGAAAGAATTTGGGGAACGAGGTAGACAGACACGAGAACCTGTATCCTGTCCGGACAAGAGATCCTTCCAAATAATGAAATAATAGCACTAGGCGGAAAAGGTTTCATGGAACTTGTTGGATATTTATTATAGCGCAAAGGGAGTGAATTGGTTCTAAGGTTGATATTCACAGTAGGATAAAGCGAAGTAGGAATATTTATCTAACCTCAGATTGGAATTAAAGCAACTATAGGTTGCTTTTAGAAACGATGAGTTGGTTTTCTCTTTATAGTCACTTGTCATTAGGTATTCCTATTTCACGTTTGCTCTTCTGCAATTCGCTCAGACGATTCCTAAAATAGGTATTGACTTGCTCTACATATTCCGGTTTTAGGGTAAATCTACGGAAGTAACAGGTAAAATCTCTATCCAAGCCGTAAGTTCCAGACTCCATCCATTCCTCATCAAGGGTACAAGTTGCTTGAATCTGATCGTACAAATATTCGGAGCCTGAAAATGATTCCAATAAATTATGTAACTCATTATCGATCTGTTGATGCGGCAGAACAAGATTAAAAGGCTTTTTATAGTTGCCATATTGATAGGTACCTTCTTCTTCCCAGACAAAAGGTTTGTCACAAGACTCCAAGATGGTTTGACAGGTTTTAATCATCTTTTCTATATCTTCAATCTCTATGGACATTATTATTAACACCTCAAAATTCATTTTTTGTTTATTATACAGCATAACGTATAAAAATGAATTTGATGGTTTATTATGAAAGTTTCATTTTCTTTTTCTTAATGCTTACTATTAGATTCCAGGTCCACCATGCCACCCATCAAAGTCTCCGCCATTTTTCAGGTTTCAATAGTTCCTCGCGGCTTTGTCTAATAACATTTGCTATGGTTCCTAGTAAGGCCTCTTTTTCGAAAGGGAGATGCGCCTTGAGGGGAAGGTAGTTCGAGGCGTGATTAGAGCGGAAGACACAATCTTGAACATCTAGATGCTGAATCATCAGCTCGAGTTCTTGAAGAATCTCCCAAGGGTTGAGTAGCTTAAAGGTCCCCGCGGCCACTTGTCTGCTCAGGGGGGCAGCGGGTTCGATCATTAGCGTCAGTGTCCCTAAATAGTGGGGATCAATGGCACTGAGGACCTTGGCCGTTTCCAGAGCATGTTCATTAGAATAGTTCGTTCCACCGAGACCCAGAATGACTGTGCACGATAATTTTATACCACTGGTTACAACCCGCTGTCCCGCGGTGATCATTTCCTGAGGGGTTACGCCTTTTTTCATCTGATAAAGAACTTCGGCGCTTCCGCTTTCTACACCTAAGTAAATGATGTGAAGTCCATGTTCTCTGAGTAAGACTAATTCCTCGAGGGATTTTTCTAAGATATCTTTGGGTGCACCATAGATGCCTACGCGTTTTAGATGTGTAAACCTCTGGTAGAGTTCTTTAAGGATATCGAGTAATAGGTCCATATCTAAGGCTAAAGCATCTCCGTCGGCCAGAAAAATTCGTTCGGCGTAAGGGTCCATCTTGAAACCTTCTGCAATTATTTCAGTAATTTCTGTGCGGCTTTTCGCTCGATAAGATTTTCCTTTAAACGAACTACAAAAGGTACAGTGATTGTGCCGGCAGCCCACAGTCACTTGGAGAATGAGACTCGAAGCCTCGCTTGGTGGTCGGTAAATTGCTCCTTCGTAAAACATGGTTAACCCTCCCTCTTCAAATTAGGATTAGCTCTCCTTATCTCACTTATACTGTTATTCATACTCATACTCATACTCATACACTTACGCATGCTCTCAATCAAAAAATCGCTACTTTAATATCACTAAAATACTTATCTTGTTTAGTTAGCGACGACGCACTGATTTTCCTTCTTTTGGGTACAGGGAAACTTAATAAGATATTAGAAAAGTTGTTCAACCAAGCCCTGGGGAACGGTAGGCATGGTTGATACGGTCGAATCATAAGGTCGCATGTTCAAATCATGTCGCTCCGACTAAGTGGTAATTGTTTAGTCCGTAAAGCTGCAATTATTGGTGGGTTTGAAGTTTTTGCATCTTAGCGTTTAACATATTAAGGAAAATTTTCGTGATAGGCAGGATTTATTGTTCAGGAAGAGAAATAGAATATTGATAGATTTTAAGGGCAACTATTCAATACCCTTAATAACTTGAAACTTAAGGAGGGATCACCTTGGAAAAATTTCTTTTTGTCTTAAGTCGTGGACTTGAGGATCCTACCCGTGCTACCCGGGCCTTTCAGCTGGCGAAGGTGGCCAAAGAAAAAGGTCATGAAGTGAATATTTTCTTAGTTGATGACGCTGTTGTCTATGCAGTGATGGGCTTAGCAGATAATGTTAAGGCACCGACTGGAGATGGGGCTAAACCGTATCTCGATTATTTGATTGAGAATAAAGTAGCGTTCTTTATTTGTACACCATGTGCTAGAACTAGACTTTATAGTGAAGATGAATATATCCCAGGAGCTAAGTTATCGACGGCTGCCCACCTCATTGACTTAGCAACGGAATCCAAAGTATTCACATTCTAGATTGAATGCTATAGTAGTTAAGCAGCATGATCGCTAAGATATGTCAGTTGAAGATGGCATTGAAAGGAACTCGCTTTAACAAATCGTTTGATCGGGTTCTTTTTACATCCCCTAAAGCTTTTAATTATGTTTTCAATCCAAGATTTAACAATAATTTAATCTATTTTTAATAAAAGATGATTGATTTTGTAGTAGACTTAAGGCATGTTTAGCCATAAGATAGTAATGTTTGATCAGAGGAAGGAGAGAAGTACTCTTTAAAAACGTGGGTACGATTTAATGAGGCATTTTAATTACTTATCTAATGAGGGTAGGGAAGCAACTTTTTTCAAAGTACCAGAGCCATTTGATAAAGATACGCCCCGAGAAATTCTTTCGTATGCCCTAGGGGCTACGCTATATATGCCTGGAACTAGAGAAACCATCGCCATTGATATTATTACTAAGAAAAACATTGGACTCGCTTCTACTGTGTTTTGTTTAGAGGATTCGATTGGAGATTCTGAGGTGCCTGTAGCGGAGAAAAATATCATAACCCAAGTCAAGAAGATCCATTTGGCCTTAATTCATCAAGAGATCGACTTTGCTGACCTGCCGCTGATCTTCATTCGGGTCAGGAATCCTGAACAAATCCTTAGGCTGACAGAGGAAATGGGAGACGCTGCAAAGCTGATTACGGGGTTTATCTTTCCCAAATTCACCTCCCAAAGCTTTAAATATTTTGAAGTTATCAAGCATCTTAATGATCAAAGAATTGGGCCGTTTTATGGTATGCCGATCATTGAAAGTCCTGAGGTTATTTATCGTGAATCACGCTTAAAGGAACTGATGGAAATCAAGAGCTTATTGGAAACCTATCACGACTTAGTTTTAAATGTGCGAATTGGGGCAACGGATTTTTCCGGGCATTATGGAATCCGCAGGGGACCGGATGTAACAATCTATGATATTACGGTGATCCGTGATTGCATTGCAGATATTATTAACATTTTTGGGCGAGTTGGCAGTGGGTACATAGTCTCTGGACCCGTATGGGAGTACTTCTCAAATGGAGGTAGAGTCCTCAAACCACAGCTTCGCAAGAGCCCCTTTGAAGAATTTCATGATATCGATGGGAATAATAGAGCAAAAATCAGAAGCATGCTCTTAAATAAGTATGTTGATGGTTTAATTCGTGAAGTAATCTTAGACAGAGAAAATGGGATCATTGGCAAAACCATCATTCATCCGAGTCATATTATCCCCGTCCAATCCTTATATATTGTGGGGTATGAAGAGTATTTAGATGCACTCAGCATTATTGGCAATGAAACAAAAGGCGTTATGAAAAGCCAGTATACCAATAAAATGAATGAGATCAAACCACATTATAATTGGGCCCAGAAAATGCTGTTACGAGCAAAGAATTATGGAGTATTTCATGAACAACACAATTTCATTAGTCTCTTCACCGAAGATATTTACGTATAATCTGCAAGGACAAAGGGTTAAGGTTAGCCTCTTAAACAATCCCTTCGATATCGAGCCACAAACCTTATTTTCTCTTGCTGCAAGGAAGAACAAGAAACGGAGTTTTTTGTTTGTTAGCAATGTCTTAGGTAAACATGTACCTGTCGATCCCTTTGTTCCTTTACTTGCCGGAGTTGCTCTTGGCGTTCAGTTTTCAAGTGAAATTAACGGCGTGGACCACACGGATACTCTAGGGATTATTCAGGCTTTAAAGGGTTATCAAGAAGCGAAAAATGTGTATCAGACGGTGATCGGCAGACCTCTAGTTCCACTGCCTAAGAAAACGTTGTTCATCGGTTTCGCTGAAACGGCAACAGGACTAGGGCATGCGGTATTTAGCATCTTCGATAATGCACACTATCTGCACACAACCCGTGAACAGATACCCCTCTTAGAATCTGAGCTTAACTTTAGCGAAGACCATTCTCACGCAGTTAATCATCGTTGCTATCCCTTGGACAGGGAGATATTGAAAACTTCTGAAACCATTGTTCTAGTGGATGATGAGATAACCACCGGTAATACAGCTCGAAATATAATTAGAGCAATCCATAACAACTATCCGAAAAAAGAATACGTGGTATTGTCGCTTTTGGATTGGAGAACTAGCGAAAACCGAACCGATTTTAAGGAGCTAGAGCAACAACTTGACACGAAAATCCACACGATTGCTCTAATGGAAGGGGAAATAACGGTAACCGGTGACTCCGACCCTGAAAAGACTGATCACGTAAAATCAAGTTTGAGGTCGGATTGTTTAGCGGAGATTAAGAGTTTTCCAGAACTAAAATCCCTGAACATTTCGGATCTCGTGGCAGTTTACTCTGAAGACTTAGCAGGGCAAAAAAACCCATCGCCCTTTTTACAATTAACGGGACGATTTGGTTTGTCAAGCCAGGATAATTTGAAGGCGCTGCCCTTAGCCAGAAAGTTTGGGGAAGAACTAGGAGAAGACCGGACCAGTAAGAAGACGCTTTGTTTAGGAACGGGTGAATTCATGTATTTTCCGATGCTCGTTTCTGCTTATATGGGAGAGGGAATACGCTATCACTCCACCACAAGGAGTCCTATTTATCCCTTTGCCAAACCAAACTACGCGATTCAAAATGGCTTTGCCTTTGAGAGTCCAGATGAGTCGAGTCTTACTAATTATGTGTACAATGTGCCTTTGAATTATTATGAAGAAGTCTATTTGTTCCTTGAAAGGGATGTTAGTCAAGAACGATTGCTGCCGCTGTTTGCGACAGTTCGCGAATTAGGGATCCCGAGATTGGTGTTAGTCATTTGCGCTTCAAGGGAATCAGGATCAGTTCATGGTTAGGGGTATTGCTTTGGAAGAAAGGTGGTTTGAATTGGGTGATTAATCAAAAGACCTTGGATCGTATTCCCGATCCGTCGCCCATGGGATGTTATAACCCTCATGATGTCATCTTTCTGCTGAAAAATCTCAATGGTTTATTAACAGAAACCGATTTAGAAACTCGTGAGAGGCGAATTCAGTCGGGTGGTCACTACTCGGAGATGCTGCCGATAGAATATGAACCGACCCAGGAATATCTTGAGATTTTCCATCAGACGCTGCACGAGAGCGCTCACAAGGTCGCAGAGGCAGTGAGGGTAGTATCAGAACTTATCTTAAAGAGAAAAGGTTCTAACCTGGTCCTTGTCTCACTGGCCCGTGCTGGTACGCCCATCGGCGTCTTAATTAAACGTTATCTCTTAGAAATACATGACTTGGATTTACCTCACTTTAGCATTTCAATCATTAGGGGTAGAGGCATCGACGAAAATGCCATACTTTATATCCTGCAGAATTATCCCGACTCCAAGATTCAATTTATTGATGGTTGGACAGGTAAGGGTGCCATCACCAGTGTTTTAAAAGAGGCCTGCACGGAGTTTAGAGCAAAATATGGGTACGAATTGGATAACGATTTAGCAGTTCTCGCTGATCCAGGCTATTGCGTAAAGACCTTTGGAACCAGAGAAGACTTTTTAATTCCTAGTGCCTGTCTTAATTCGACGGTTTCAGGATTAGTGAGTCGAACGGTTTTTCGGAAGGATCTGATCGGAGAAAATGAGTTTCATGGGGTTCGTTTCTACGAAGAACTCTTGAAAGAAGAAGTCTCAAATCTCTTCGTCGACCGAATCTCTGCCGAGTTCAAAGACCTTGGACAGCCTCTGAATGGAGTAGAGACTGGCGATCTTGAAGGAAGGGTTACCTGGCAAGGCCTAAAAGCCTTGAAGGGTATCCAAGAAAAGTTTCAGATCACTGATATAAACTTTATTAAACCGGGTATAGGAGAAACTACAAGGGTTCTATTAAGGCGACTACCGGAGCGAGTGTTGGTTGATACCCTTACCAATCCAAATTTAAAACATATTCTTCTATTGTGTGAAGATAAAGGAGTTCCAGTTGAGGAATATCCTGATCTTACCTATTCCTGTTGTGGTATTGTGAGGCAACTTTGATGGAGGAGTCTAATTAATGTTATTTGCCAGTGACTTAGATCAAACCTTAATTTATTCGCATCGGATGTTAATCGATAAAGAGCCCCTCGAAATCCAACAAATGCGACCTGTCGAGTGGTTGGATCATCAATATATTTCCTTTATGACTCAAAAAGCATTGAGTATGCTGAAAGAAATTTCGCACAGACTATTTTTTGTGCCGGTTACAACACGCACCGTCATTCAATACGAGCGGATTAATTTTCGTGACTATAACATCTCACATCAATACGCGGTCACCAGTAATGGTGGAACAATCTTTAATCGAGGCGTAGAAGATCTTGATTGGAAGAGACATGTTTTAGCTGGCAGAGATCTTTGTCTGGCTACTCGCGATCTTGTCGAGGAATTTGAGGAAATAGCACACCCCTCCTGGGTAATCAAAGATTCCGGTAAACTCGCCGATGATCTATTTTATTACTGTCTGGTTGATCGAGAAAAAATCCCCCTCACGGAATTAGCGGCTTTTAAATTATGGGCGAGTGATCATAACTGGGAGTTATCGGTTCAAGGGCGAAAACTCTATCTGGTCCCCATTAATGTCAACAAAAAGGCGGCTATCCAATATATCAAGCAAAATGAAAACGTGAAGAGTGTGCTTGCTGCTGGAGATTCATTACTGGATTTAGAGATGCTTAAAGCAGCGAATCTTGCCATTGCCCCAGCACATGGGGAGATATTTTCACAATATGCTCAAAAAATGATGAACCCTGAGCATATACGTTTTACTCAAAAGAGTGGCATAGAAGCCGCCGAAGAAATCTTAGAATGTGTGGTTAGGGAGCTTTACAAGCTGGCCGTAGTATAAAATATTGGTCTATTGTACATTATATTAATGGGAAACATTGGTAACTTCTTATTCAACAAAGATTGGCGGAGGATGTTCAATTATTAATTTAGAAATCTAAGGCAAAGATGTGAAAGTTATGTGAAATTTGTTAAATGCGTATTTTCCTAAAGCTCTCATGTGATAATATACGAGTAATCCATCATTTCTACATTCATCACGCTAAATAAGAGGAAATCGTAAGGAAATGAAGAAAAGAGTATTATACATAGGGTTTAATTCAAAAAAGGGGGATTATTTATGGCCGGTATCAACTTGCAAAAAGGACAAAAAATTGATTTAACCAAAGGAAATCCTGGCTTATCTAAAATCATGGTGGGTCTAGGCTGGGATGAAGTATCATCTTCCTCATCAAAACCAAAATCAGGTGGACTTCTCGGAGGCTTGTTTGGCGGCGGAGGAGGAGGTTCTACTACAGCAATTGACTGCGATGCTTCAGCAATCCTGCTTGATGCTCAGGACAAGCTTACTTCTAAAGATCGTTTGGTCTACTTTGGTAATTTGCAAAGCGGCGACAAAAGTGTCAAACACAGTGGAGATAACCTTACAGGAGCCGGCGATGGAGACGATGAACAAATTCAGGTAGAACTCAGCAGTGTCCCTAGTAGTGTTCAAAAGATTGTTTTTGTGGTTAATATTTACGATTGCGTTAAACGCAAACAGGACTTTGGACTAATTGCCAATGCCTTCATTCGGGTTGTCAATCCAGTTAATGGACAAGAGTTTTGTCGGTACAATTTAACAGAAAGTTATGCTGGTAAAACGAGTTTAGTGGTTGCAGAGGTTTATCGTCATAATAATGAGTGGAAATTTGCTGCCTTGGGCCAAGGCACAAATGATGCATCCTTAAGTGAGCTCATTCGTCGATATCAATAAACTTAGAACCTCTGCTTATTAAAGTGAGGGTCTTTGGAAAAAAGAAATATTAAAGGGGGATATAAAAATGGCTATTAGTTTACAAAAGGGTCAAAAAGTCGATCTTACTAAAACTAATCCGGGTCTTACAAAAATCATTATTGGTCTAGGGTGGGATGTCAACAAGTATGATGGCGGAAAGGACTTTGATCTAGATTCCTCAGTATTTATGTTAAGTCCTGAAGGAAAAGTTGCCGATGAGAAGAACTTTATCTTTTTTAATAACCCGAAGAGCCCAGATGGCGCAGTGACACATACGGGTGATAATCGTTCTGGTGCAGGAGATGGGGATGACGAGCAAATTAAAGTTGACCTAGCTACTGTAGCTAGCAACGTTGCCAAGATCACCTTTGGGATTACGATCCACGAGGCGGCAGAACGCAATCAGAACTTTGGTCAAGTGTCCAATGCTTATGTGCGTGTTATCAATGAAGCATCAGGCGAGGAACTAATCCGTTATGACCTCGGCGAAGACTTCTCGATTGAGACAGCAGTTGTGGTGGGTGAGCTTTATCGCAATAATGCTGAATGGAAGTTTAATGCAATCGGCAGTGGCTATCAAAACGGTCTAGCCGGACTATGCAAAGATTTTGGGTTAGACGTATAATTCGATGCACGATGCACGATGCACGATGCACGATGCACGATGCACGATGCACGATGCACGATGCACGTATTTCTAAACTTCCTACTTTAATAACTTTGTTTTAGTGTTATGTGCCGAAATAGAATAGAAGGAAGTGTTTTTATGGCGGTTATAAGTTTGCAAAAAGGACAGAAGATTGATCTCACAAAGGGAAACCCTGGGCTGAAAAACATTATTGTTGGCTTAGGGTGGGATACGAATAAGTATTCAGGTGGATCAGATTTTGACTTAGATGCTTCGGTATTCTTACTTGATAAAAATGGTAAAGCTGGGGGTATAGAAGATTTCATCTATTATAATAATCTTTCCGGCGGAAATGGGTCTGTAAATCATACGGGTGATAATCTCACGGGTGCAGGTGATGGAGATGATGAACAAGTTAAAGTTGATCTTGGCATAGTACCTGCCCATGTTGATAAAATTGCTTTTACGGTTACCATTCATGATGCGATTGCCAGGGGACAGAATTTTGGTCAAGTATCGAATGCTTTTGTGCGCGTTGTCAATGAAACTGACGGAAAAGAAGTCATGCGCTATGATTTAGGGGAAGATTTTTCTGTGGAAACTGCCCTCGTCGTTTGCGAACTTTACCGTCACCAAGGGGAATGGAAGTTCAATGCTGTGGGCAATGGTTTCTCAGGTGGTTTAAGCGCGCTGTGCTCAAACTATGGTTTACAAGTAGGTTAGAATACGACTAATGACGAAGAAGAGAGACGCTCTAAAGAAATTTTGGGCGTCTCTTTCTTTCTTCTGTTTAACAGGTGGGTGTGTGTAACGGGGACGGCCCTTTTGACACATTAATGTGTTAAAAGGACTGTCCCCGTTACACATGTTCCCCTTACACTCCATGCCGTTGCATACCACTGATGAAGGTTATTATTAGATAGATAATTAAAATTCTGAAAATAGAAGAATAATGGTAGATATTTAAGAAAAATTGATGATTAAGTATAAATCGGGTGTATAAACATTGTTTATGGGGGTTGCAAATAATGGAATAATTGTTTATTATTTTGGGGATACTCGCTTTTTAGGCTAATGAAAAATGTCACAATCTTGATCAGGGGGAAAGCATTAATGGTTAATAAGGAGAGCCAAATCGTTCGCCAATTATTTATGGGTTTAAGTGTTATATTGGCTGGAGCGGGACTCATCTGGGGAACATTTTTAACTTCTAGAGGTGAGGAGTGGATTAAAACCGGATTAAGATTCTTTACGGACGCTGGAGCGGGACTTTCACTAACCTGGAAATTGGATGGACTAACGGTATTCTTCCTTTTTATCTTGCTCTTGGGGCAAGGCCTAGCCTCTCTTTATGCCCTGGGATACCTCAAGGAGTATCAAGAAAAGAACAAGTCACTCTGGCCTTTTTTAGTTAATTGGTTTTTATTTCTTGCCAGTATGTTTGGCGTATTACTAGCGAATGATGGCTTCACCTTTTTATTAACTTGGGAAATGATGTCCCTGTTCTCATTCTTCTTAGTACTCTACGAACATGAAGACCCTCAAAATCGTAAGTCTGCTTATATATACTTTGTCATGACCCATGTCGCAACGGTATTATTGACCACGGCAATTTTATATTTATATGCTTTGACAGGAAGTTTTGCTTTTGAAGTATGGGCAGTTGCGGTTCCCTCACTTTCCACAATTGAGCTAAATTTAATTTTTCTTGCTTTCTTTATTGGCTTCGGCACCAAAGCCGGCTTTGTTCCATTTCACATTTGGCTGCCTTATGCCCATTCGGCTGCCCCAAGTCCAGTATCTACCCTGATGTCTGGTGTGATGGTAAAAGTTGCGCTCTATCTCTTTATAAGATTGGTCTGGTTGACTTTAGGACCTGGCCCGATTTGGTGGGGTTGGTTATTTTTGATCGTTGGCGCAATCTCAGCCCTAGTAGGGATATTATCAGCTTCTGTGCAGTCGGATCTCAAAAAATTACTCGCTTATTCCACGATAGAGAATGTCGGAATCCTTGGCATAGCTTTAGGCAGTGCCTTGCTGGCAAGATCCTGGAATCATGCTTGGGCAATGGATCTAGCACTGGTTGCTTTCTTTTGGCACACTATGCAACATATGCTTTTCAAATCGTTGCTGTTTATGGGAGCTGGGAATATCATCCAGACAACCCATGCCCGAAATCTTGAACGCTTGGGTGGATTGCTCAAACGCATGCCCAAGACGGGTTTAGCAGCCCTGATCGGAATCATAGGTATTACAGCATTACCCCCGCTTGGTGGGTTCTGGGGAGAATTAATGCTTCTCCAATCTCTATGGGTGAATACAGCCGAACTTGCCAATGGCTGGAGTAAAGTCTTCTTGCCGTTGTCGATTGGGGTTCTCGCTCTGGTAGGTGGATTGTCGATTGCCACGTTCGTCAAGTGGTTTGGAATTTCTTTCCTTGGACAAGCCCGCTCCTCAGTGGCAGAAAAGGCTAAAGAAGCAAACCCTGTTCAGTATATTACACCCTTAATTGCTGGAGGATTAGCGGTTTTAAGTGTACTATTCCCCTCAGGGACCTTAGCCATCATCAATGTACCTCTTTCAGTTCTAAGACCCAGTGACATGGTAGGAATACGGTCAGCCCTTGGGACACCGCTTAACCTTTCCTCGGTCTACCTAATCCTGCTGATTCTTCTCACGGTCTGCGTCGTGATTCTAAGTAAACGAGGGATTCATAGAGTTACGGCAACTTGGAACTGCGGTGCGCCCTTAACACCGAGTTTACAGTATACTGCCGGTGGATTAACAAATCCCATTCGAGTCCTTTTTGCCAAAGTATTGGGTTCGCAACGATGTGTTGAAGGGGATTTTGCTAAAGGTCCTTATAGTTTGAGTTCTCTGACGTACGAAGGGAAAATCAAAGAAGTCTTTGAGGATAGTTTCTATCGACCTGTAATACGCGGGTTGCTTTGGCTATCGTCTCATATCCGCAAACTACAAGCGGGGAGCATCCATCTATATTTAGGCTACCTATTAGTTACAGTCATCGTCGTTTTGATTTTAGGACGTTAGGAGAGAAGAGATGGACGAATTATTCACGATACTTACCCGTCTTTTGATGGGAATAGGGCATTTGGCAATCTTCTTAGTTGCTGTTCCGCTTCTCCAAGGTTTCATTAAAAAAAGTAAAGCGTTTTGGCAGATGCGTCAGGGCCCACCAATCCTTCAACCCTACCGAGATTTAAGAAAATTAATGAATAAAGAAGAACTGATCTCTGAACATGCCTCTTGGCTCTTTCTATTAACCCCGCGGATTGCTCTAGCTAGCACATTAATGGCCGGGCTCGTTATTCCCGGTATTTGGGGCTGGGCGCCGTTAAGCATATGGGGGGACCTCTTTATATTCGGGGCAAGCCTTGGCCTGGTACGCTTGTTATTGACACTCTCAGGGTTAGAGGGGGCAGGAACGTTTGGAGGAATGGGTGCCAGTAGAGAACTTTTCCTGGGATTATTAACGGAACCAGCCTTACTTCTAGGGCTAATCGTTTTAGCATTTATGACCGAGACAACCTCCTTACAGGGGATCACGGTTGGATTGCAGAGTTTTTCCCCTCTGGATATTTCTCGAATCTTAGCCCTGATAGCCTTAGGGATGGTAAGTATTGCGGAGATGGGACGGATACCCATGGATAATCCGGATACACATTTGGAATTAACGATGGTTCATGAAGGGATGCTGCTAGAGTATTCCGGACCGTCGCTGGCCCTGCTTAATTTCGCTGAACAGCTAAAACAACTCTTACTCCTGGTTTTATTGGCGCACTTCATTTGGCCTAGTGGTTTGGTCTCGGTTAGTAATGGAGTTTTAGGTGCGCTCTTGGCTTTGGTTTTTGTTAGCGTAAAAGTGACAGCGTTAGGATTTTTCTTTGCCACGGTGGAGAGTCTCTTCGTTAAGAGGCGGCTTTTCCGAGCACCTCACTTTTTGGCAACAGGCGCTGCTTGTGCCATTTTAGCCTTAATTTCACTTTGGATTATAAGGGGGCAGATTTAAAGTGGTAGGTATTTCTGCGAACGGGCTTAATTTAGTACTACTTGTCCTCTTAGTCAGCGGACTATTAATGGTCTATAGTGCCCGGGTGAAAAAAGCCCTGAATTGGTGGACCATCCAAACCGTTTTTGTCTCGCTTCTTTTGATAGCTGAAGGGGTCCATAACCATGCCACGGAGATCATCATATTCGGAGTGCTGTTATTAGTAGCTAAGGCTGGGATTATCCCCATACTTTTACGACAGGTTTTAAAAGAGTCAAAGACAGAGTGGGTTGGTGAGATATACTTAAAGCGCGCGTCGTCTTTAGTTATTGCCGGAGGCTTAACCCTGGTAGCCTACGAGGTGACACAACCTTTAATGGCACTTCACTCCAGTTATCGCAACGGGTTAGCCGTCGCAATAGCCTTGATTTTCTATGGTCTTTTGCTAATGATGACTCGTAAAGTCGCTATAGTTCAAGTTTTAGGAATTCTGCTTATAGACAATGGGATATTCCTAGCAGGATTTTTCCTAACCCAAGGGATGCCATTGTTAGTGGAATTGGGGGCGGCCTTTGACATTCTTGTGGGGATGGTCATCATTGGTATTTTATCTAAGCAAATGCTGGAAACGTATGATTCTCTAAATGTTGATCACATGAGGTCATTGAAAGGATAGTATGCGATGTTTATTGGAGTAGCGGTAATCGCGGCAGTAGGAATGCTATTTTCGGAAAAGAAAACCTACTTAAGACTATTGAACAGCGTGGCTCTTGTGTTGTTAACGTTGAGTGGAGGATGGACCATCAGACAAACGTTGAGCCAAGGGTCCTACGGGTATGGGTCAGGCATACTATATTGGGATGCACTGAGTGTATTGCTTCTTAGCGTCATTATCATGATAGCTATCTATGTTATTCTATTTTCGTTTGGGTATATGGAAGAAGAAGTTCGAGAAAAGAAACTTCCGAGAACGAGGTTGAAGTGGTATTATTTCTGGATCTGGATCTTTATGGCAACGATGCTTTTGGTCGTCAGCACTCCCAATCTGGGCATCATTTGGGTAGGTATTGAAGGGACAACCTTAGCTACGACTCTCTTGGTTGGTTTCTATCGAAACAAGCAGGCGATTGAAGCTGCTTGGAAATATGTGATTTTATGTGTGGTGGGTATTAGTTTTGCCTTACTGGGAACAATGTTGCTTTTTGCGTCTGTGGCACCGCTCTTGGGTCAGAGTTTAAGTGCGTTGGATTGGCGAATGCTCCCTAATGTAGCGAGTCAGTTAGACCCGACTTTATTGCGCCTGGGTGTTTTGTTTGCCGTCGTTGGCTATGGGGCAAAAGTTGGATTCGCTCCTATGCATGCTTGGCTTCCTGATGCTCATAGTCAGGCACCTTCACCCGTCAGTGCCTTGCTATCCGCAGTTTTACTGAACTGTGCTCTCTATGCCATTTTGCGTTGGCACTGTGTGGCTCGTCTGACCACTTTAGGTCCGGATTTCGTAGGGACGATACTCATAAGTTTTGGATTATTATCGTTGGGGCTTATGGTAGGGTTTATCTTATTGCAAAAAGATATCAAACGATTATTGGCCTATTCGAGTGTTGAACACATGGGAATCTTAGCAATCGGTTTCGGATTAGGCACCAGAGAAGCTGTCTGGGGGGCCTCGTTGCATCTCTTGCTTCATGGACTTACCAAAGCAAATCTATTCGTCATTGTTGGCAGGTTGGTACAAAAGACGGGAACAAGGCAAATTTCGAGGATGCGTGGAATCTTTAAAATCTGGCCTTACACTGGGATAATTATGGTTCTTGGCTTATTAGCAATCACTGGCACGCCCCCTTTTGGAACGTTTCGCTCAGAGGTCATTATCTTATCCGCTCTATTTAAAACAGGCCATCCACTACTTGGCTTTTTGAGTGTTTTATTTCTTACGGTTATATTCGCAGGGTTTCTCTATCATTTCCTCCAGATGCTTTATGGGAAGCCAAGCGGCCGGCATCAGCCTGGAGAGAGTGTCAGCACACTTGCTCTGGCAATCCCCCTTTTAGTAGTCCTTTTCTTAGGCTTATTCATTCCCCAAAGCCTGAATCAGGTACTCAATCAGGTCGTCGAAGTGATATTGGGAGGAGTTTAGGATGCTAGGCTTACAGGAGTATTTACAGAGTTATCAGGGCCTTGAGATTGTTATGTGGAAGAACCAAGAGGGTATCGCTGAGATGGCTCCCAGCGACCTTCCAGACGTGTTGACTTATTGTTTAGATATACGACCACGTCCGATTTGGCTGACCCATGTTGTCAATGATGAGCGACAGTTGGGGCGTGGATTTTGTCTTTACTTGCTTCTCCATTTTCCGGGTAAGGATTTTTCGCTGACTCTAGTCGGCAAAGGGATAAAAGATCAATTTCCAACCCTTGCCTTAATCTTTCCAGCCCTGAATTGGTCTGAGAGAGAAGCCCAAGATCTCTTTGGGCTGGAAGCAGTCGAACATCCTGACCCGCGCTCTTTGGTCTTACATCCGGGTTGGCCCAAAGGATTCCATCCCTTGCGTAAGGATTATATTGTGGGGGACGAACGCAGTGCGTTCGATCGGGCACCCTTAGTATTTCCTGAAATGCATGGCGATGGAATCTTTCAGGTTCCAGTCGGTCCGATTCATGCCGGAATCATTGAGCCGGGGCATTTTCGTTTTTACGCTATTGGGGAACCAGTTCTGCATTTAGAAGCCCAGCTCTTCTATACTCATAAAGGAATTGAGAAGCTGGTTGAAGGAAGAAGTATTGAAGATGGCTTGCGCATCATTGAACGAGTTTGTGGAGTATGTGCACTAAGTCATGGTCTTGCTTATTGTGAGGCGGTTGAAAAACTTGCTAATCTGGAAGTTCCACGCTCGGTTTTATTATGGAGAACGATCCTCGCTGAATTAGAACGGGCTTACAATCATATTGGAGATATTGGCAATATGTGTGCGGGAGTAGGCTTTGCCCTAGGTAACGCCAATGGTTCGCAAAGCAAAGAAAGGCTTCAGCGCCTAAATCTAGAATTCTTCGGTCACCGCTTCTTACGAGGTGTGGTTGTTCCTGGAGGAATGAAGTCGATACCCTGGGCACTAGATAGTCAAGCCATTCTGAACCGACTCATTGAAATAGCGGATGATTTTGAAGCATGGATACCCTTGCTGTTGGAACATGACGGTTTTAGACAGAGGGCAGTGACTACGGGAATATTAAAGCAAGAGAATGCTATCGAAATGGGAGTTACAGGGCCGGCTGCTCGAGCCTCAGGGATAGCCAATGATTGGCGAGAACTTCATGCCCATCTTCTGTATCCCCATCTCAAGGTGAAATCTATGGTTGAACAGGATGGAGATGCTTGGTCAAGGTTAATGGTACGGGTTAAGGAAACTAGAGAGAGTTTTCGATTCCTTAATACTTTACTGTGCCAAGCGATGGAGGGACCGGAGCTCGACTATAAGCCAACCTCAATTGCTCTAGAGCAAATTAGACCGCTGTTTCCAGCTTGGGGGTGTGTAGAGTCTCCTAGAGGAACAGATGTTATTTGGCTCATGCTGGATGAAGAACGTAAAATCTACCGTTGCCGGGTTCGGTCTGCTAGTTATGCCAACTGGCCTGCAGTACCTCTCACTGTACCAGGCAATATTGTCCCGGATTTTCCATTAATCAATAAAAGTTTTGAATTGTGCTATAGTTGTTGTGACCGCTAGCCGAAAAGGGGAGATAACATGTTGAATTTGCTGTTCCGAAAAATCAAAATGGGACGTCTCACAGAGATGGGCGAAAATTCGCTGAAAACGCAAAAATCGTCTGATTTGCCAGCTAGTTTTAGGCAGTCCCTACAGATTCGGCACCTTGCTTGTGGTTCCTGTAATGGGTGTGATTGGGAAATGACAGCCTTAGGCAATTCTCTTTACGATCATCAGCATTTTGGCATTGACTTTGTGGCTTCACCCCGCCATGCAGATCTTTTAATGTGCACTGGGCCCGGCTCCACACAGTTGGTCAATGCTGCTCATGAAACCTATGAAGCGATGGCCAACCCAAAGTGGGTCATGGCCGTAGGAGATTGTGCCATCAATGGTGGAGTTTTTAAAGGTGCGTATGCCAGTTCAGGTGGAATGGAAAATGTATTACCTGTGGATATTAAGGTTCCGGGTTGTCCCCCTACGCCAGATGATTTAATTAAGGCGCTGCTAGGAATGATGGGGAAGAAAGAGTCTTAGCTCGTTTGGAGGAAGTGTCTGAGCTAAGACACTTCCTCTAGCTTGGGTGGAACGGAACAGTGGAGTGAACGCTTGGGGACTGTTTGAGTTTATTGACGCAAAGGCGCTTTGAGTGCTCACTAAACCAAGAAACTTTCTCTGGCTTTGGTCGACGGAGGTTGGAACGACAGCGGATGACTTATATAGGATATAAAAAAAGAGCCTGAGGGGCTCTTTTTTTCGTGAGACGATTATTAGTAATAATTTAGGGATTGGCCCTAAACATAGATTTAATAAGGATATTTGGTAAACTAGGCCATATATGTTAATAACATGGGATATGAGCTGTTTATATCTTAAATACGGCAATAAGTCATGATTGTAGCCAAAACAAGGCCATTTCTGCTGATTGATATTTATGAAGTTATTGCTTATGATTAAATTGACGTGACAATTGTCAGAGTAATTTAAATAGTTCACTCAACTTAGAGGGGGGTAGAAATGCCAGTATTCGTTGAATTATTATTTATAGTTATGTCAGGATCCCTGCTGCTAGGAGCCCTCCTATCTTATGTCTTACAAAAGCAACCACGCTTAAGCATTTTGGTGGGATTTACGTTTGCCAACCTTGCTTGCCTGGCAGGACTAATTTTAGGTCCAACACTCCTGTTGGCTAAGCACTCCTTAGACGTAATCTTGCCATGGTCTGTTTTCGGGATTAGCCTTCAATTTAGTCTTGATCCTTTAGCGGCTTTTTTTATCACAGTTATCTCAGTCCTCAGTCTTCCAGTGTCTGTCTTTTCTTATGGTTACGTCAGTGTCTATATTGGCAAACAAAATGTAGGAGTTTTAGGGTTATTTTATAACCTTTTTATCCTTTCAATGCTGGCACTAGTATCCAGCAGTAACTCGTTTATGTTCTTATTTTTCTGGGAAGTAATGTCGTTGGTATCCTATTTTTTAGTGGTCTTTGAACATCAGGATTATGGAGTTCGTAGGGCTGGTTTTATTTATATTGTGATGACACATATTGGTACAGCTTTTATTGCGATTGCTTTTTTACTCTTATATAAAGAAACTGGCAGTTATGTTTTCGCTCAATATTCTGCTCTAGCTCATAATCTTTCGCCAACGCTTAAAACAGTTATTTTTATACTAGTTACACTCGGATTTGGGACTAAGGCAGGAATAATTCCTTTGCATATTTGGTTACCAAAAGCTCATCCAGCTGCGCCAAGTAATGTTTCGGCCTTAATGTCTGGAGTTATGTTGAAAACAGCGATTTATGGGTTTATTAGAATTGTCATTGACGTTTTAGGTGTTGGATCAGTTTGGTGGGGGGTATTAATCCTGTTCATTGGAGCTGTCTCGGCCGTATTAGGTGTGATGTATGCTTTAATGGAACATGATATTAAACGGCTGCTGGCCTATCATAGTGTGGAGAATATTGGAATTATCTTAATGGGAATCGGTGCTGCTCTTGTTTTTAAAAGTTATGGCTACAATGATCTTGCTTTGATTGGTTTGACGGCGGGCTTATTTCATGTGTTAAATCACGCTCTTTTTAAAGGCTTACTTTTTTTAGGAGCTGGGGCAGTTCATTATGCGACACATACTAGAAATATCGAAGCAATGGGTGGGCTTCTAAAACGAATGCCTTGGACTGGTTTCTTTTTTCTGATTGGTTCGCTTGCAATCTCGGGTATTCCGCCTTTCAATGGTTTTGCCAGCGAGTGGTTAACGTACCAAGCTTTATTGGCCTTGGGTTCGGCGAAACTTGGGGCAACCATGAATATTATAGGACCAGTTCTAGGAGCAGCTTTGGCCTTGACAGGTGCTCTGGCCGCTGCGTGCTTTGTTAAAGCTTTCGGAATTATGTTTCTAGCCATACCTCGCAGTATAAATGCAGAAAAAGCTAAAGAAGTACCTCGTACAATGCTGGTAGGGATGGGCCTTTTAGCTTTGTTATGCTTGATCTTTGGGGTTATGCCTTTTATGGCCATTAACCTGTTAAGTCCTGTTACCTTCAGCCTTATAGGCATGGAAACAATCCCGCTGCTGGGTGAGTATCGCTGGCTGAATGTTCCTCCGATTATGGGGCAGGGTGTCGCAGTTATAAATACTAATTCCATATCCCCTCCCATGATCCTAGTTGTTTTGGTATTGAGTGTCCTGTTGGTTTCTTTATTTATTAAAAAGTTTGCTAAGTTTAGTAAGGTTCGAATTGATGAGACCTGGAATTGTGGGTCAGATCTCACCTCTGAAATGGAGTATTCTGCGACCTCCTATTCTCACCCTATTCGTATCATGTTTCGCGCGATATTCCAGCCAACTAGAGAAACCAAGAAAGAGTTTGTGCTTAAACCGTATTTTACAAGTCGCATCAAATCTCAAGGGGCCATTAACCCTTTTTTTGAAGATCACCTTTATAGACCGCTGCTCAAACTTTTTCTTAAATTTGCTGATAAAGTTACAGCCTTACAATCCGGAAGTATTCATCTTTATTTAGGGTATATTTTTGCTGCTTTGGTTGTTCTGCTTATTTTTGCGAGATAGGGGGGGATTGTGTGCTTCGGGAAGCAGCTATCGGTGCTTATCAAATAGGCTTAATTTTATTATTAGCGCCTTTACTCACAGGAATAATCAAGAAGACGAAGGCTTTTTTTCAAACACGTAAGGGGCCCACTATTTTTCAACCCTATTTTGATCTTTATAAGTATCTACAAAAAGAGTCCGTGGTATCTGAGCATACCTCATGGATTTTCCGGGTAACTCCTCTAATTTACCTTTCTTCGATGTTAGTGGTAGCTGCTATAGTACCTGTTGTTGTAACTCAGAGTTTATTAGCCTTCACCGGAGATCTTATTCTTGTTGTTTACCTTTTTGCTCTGGCACGGTTTTTCTTGGCTCTAGCAGGCGTAGATGCCGGAAGCGCTTTTGGCGGAATGGGCAGTAGTAGGGAGATGGCCGTAGCTGCGATTGCAGAGCCAGCTTTTATGTTACCGCTCTTTACTATGGCGGTTGCTGCGGGAACATCAAACCTTACAGGAATTGTACAAAGTGTCGTCAATGGAGGAGAGGGTGTCTTAACGGTCGCTCATCTAATGTCTTTTGTGGCCTTATTTGTGGTTGCTGTTGCAGAAACTGGACGAATTCCCGTCGATAATCCGGATACTCATTTGGAGTTAACCATGCTTCATGAAGGAATGCTGTTGGAATATTCAGGAACGAATTTGGCGTTGCTATCCTACAGCGTTTCGATTAAACAGTTCTTGATTTTCACATTGCTGGTCAATATCTTTTTCCCTTGGGGAATAGTCCTCGTCTCGGCGGGTATCGGGGCGTTGATTTTAGGGACTTTAATGTTCATTTTAAAATTATTAGTCATAGGAATGGTAATGGCGGTTGTTGAAACTTCTTTCGCTAAAGCTAGGTTATTTAAGGTGCCTGATTTGCTCCTAGCTTCTCTACTAATCGGCTTGTTAGGACTCGTTTCTAAGTTTGTGTTCAGGGGGTAATTTAAGATGGAGATGCAAAATTATCAGGGTTTTGTGAATTTCTTAATCACCTTACTCTTAGTTACAACATTTTTAATCATTTTAGCCCGCCGTCTCAATTCAGTCATTGTGGCCGTCATTATTCAAGGCCTCCTACTTGTAGCCTTAAGTGCCACGTTGGGTTGGACGACTGGGATTCATGAAATGTATATCGCCGCAGTATTAACGTTGGTGGTGAAAGTTGTGATAATTCCTGTTGTGCTCATCAAGGCTGTCAACATAGTAGCGATTAAGAGGGAGGTTGAATCCTTTTTGAATATGAAGATGACCTTACTCTTTGCCGTTTGTCTGGTTTTTATATCTTATTTAGCGACTGGACAAGTGATTGGGAAAGGGTCTGGACTCCTCCACGGGGCGTTGCCTGTGGCTGTTTCCTTGATGTTGATTGGTTTATTCCTGATGATTAATCTGAGATTTCCTATTATGCAAATTGTAGGATTATTTGTTATGGAAAATGGAATCTTTTTAGCGGGGATCGGTACGACGATTGGCATGCCTTTAGTGATTGAGTTAGGAATATTTATGGATATTATGGTAGGGGTTTTAATCATGGGTGTGTTAGTGTTCCGAATTAATCAGAGCTTTGACATCATTGATCGAAAAAATCTAAGGAATTTACGGGGTTGATTTTATGCCATTGATTTTAATTGCTCTACCCTTAGTTATGGCCTTGTTATGCCTGATGGTCACGGATAGAAGACTATTAGGGGCTATAAGTATTGTGGGCTTGGCAACGATCGTCTTCACGACTGTGCTCATAGCCCGACAAGTATTTGCGGGTTCTAATGTGGTTTGGGGTCAGTTTATCTTCATTGATGCTTTAAGTTCGTTAATTCTTTGTCTTGTGGCCATCATTGGGTTGATGGTTGCTTTATATTCTTTAGGTTATCTGGCCCATGATATTCGAGAAGGGGAGTTGTTGGAGAGGCGCTTGAAATATTATTATTTTTCGGTGTATATCTTTGTTTTTACCATGTTTCTCGTGCTAGTCTCTGCGAACTTGGGGATTATGTGGGTAGCTGTAGAGGGGACGACGCTGGCCACTGCTTTGCTGGTTGGTTTTTACAATAAACGAAATTCTTTGGAGGCCGCGTGGAAATATATCATCATCTGCACGGTGGGAATTATCTTTGCTTTGTTCGGAACTATCCTTTTGCATTATGCGGCAGTTTCGGTGACCGGCGAAAGCGGTTCTTTAGATTGGCAGACCCTGAGACGGGCTGCTCAACAACTGGATCCCAAGTTACTTAAACTTGCTTTCATTTTTGTTTTAGTGGGTTATGGGACGAAGGCGGGTTTAGCTCCGATGCATACATGGTTGCCTGATGCTCATAGCCAAGCTCCTTCTCCAATTAGTGCAATGCTTTCAGGAGTCTTGTTGAATTGTGCCTTTTATAGTATTATCCGTTTTCACTTGATTGTTTCAGAAGCCCTCGGGCCACAGTTTTCGTCCAATTTAATCTTAATTTTTGGAGTCCTGTCAATCGCAGTTGCTTTACCTTTTATTCTTGTTCAGCACGACATAAAAAGATTGCTCGCTTATTCAAGTGTTGAGCATATGGGGATTATTGCCGCTGCAGTGGGCTTGGGCAGTAAATTAGCCCTGTATGGTGCCTTCCTTCACATGATTAATCATGCCTTAACTAAATCTTCGCTCTTTTTCATAGTGGGTAATGTTTGTCAACATTATCGGACCAAACGGATTATTAGAATTAAAGGGTTAGTTAAAACTATGCCCATAACGGGTCCGGCTTTGGTGATTGGGGGCTTAGCTATCGCTGGATCCCCTCCCTTTAGTATCTTCATGAGCGAGTTTATTATTCTTAGTTCAGGTTTTGCCCAAGGGAGGTATGTGGTTTCGAGTTTAATTCTTATCTTAATAACCTTAATATTTACGGGAATTATTTACGCTACGAGTAATATGGCTCTTGGGACTCCACCGAACCGAGTTAAGGTGGGCGAGCGTGGGCAAGGGAAATTTGCCATAGTACTTGTTTTGATTTCACTGGTGCCCGTCGTTATTTTAGGAGTCTATATCCCGGTATTTATTCAGAATGTTCTCCATCAAGTAACTGCCGTTTTTGTAGGAGGAAACTAGTAATGATGAGGCAAGAAAGGGTTATTGAGCTTATTTCTAATTTCTTTGAGGAAAGGGTCATCATCGCTAAGGCCTATGTAGATGAACTTCATCTGGAAATCAATAAAAACGAAATTCTTAGTCTGGCTGTAAAATTACGTGATTGGGGGTTCCCTTTAATCCAACTTACAGCTACGGATGAACGTAGTATCCAAGGCCAGTTTCGCTTGTTTTATACATTTGCTAATGACGAGGAAAAGTTTCTGATTGTAGTGCGTGTCTGTGTAGCAGAAGTTGAACCGTCATTTCCTTCCATAATGAATGAAGTCCCGGCGGCACATTGGTATGAACGCGAGATAAGGGATCTATTTGGCTTGGATCCTATCGGGCACCTCGACAAACGGCGTTTGGCGGTACATGAGGATTGGCCGGAGGGGTTGTATCCGCTGCGCAAGGATTCTAATTTAGACATTGAGGTTCCCAGGACAAATGGTCAGTTTTCGTACGATAGAGTTGAGGGAGAAGGGGTTATCCAAGTTCCTGTTGGACCCATTCATGCAGGAATTATTGAACCAGGGCATTTCCGATTTAGTGCAGTGGGTGATACTGTCTTAAATTTGGAGGCTAGATTCTTCTACACTCATAGGGGAATAGAGAAACTAGCTGAAGGAAAAACTCCCTTAGCAGTCTTACCGATCGTTGAACGAATCTGCGGGGCTTGTTCATTTTCTCATACTACAGCTTATTGTCAGGCCCTTGAGAAACTCTCCGGAACTGAGATTTCCACACGAGTCAAGGATATCAGAACCGTTGTTTTGGAACTTGAACGCTTATATAACCACGTCGGAGATGTCGGAAACATATGCGCTGGTATTGGTTTCGCGTTCGGTACAATGCATGGAGCACGACTGCGAGAAGGGTTAATGCAGCTCAACGAAATAGTTTTTGGGAGTCGTTTCTTGAGGGGGATTAATACCCCTGGCGGGGTAAGACGGGACATTTCAATACAAAACATCAACCTTATTTTAGTAACCTTAGAGAAATTAGAGCAAGAATTTAAAGAATTGGTAGAAATAATGTTTGATACAAATTCCTATATGGATAGAGTTCAGACTACCGGTATACTGTGGAATCGGACTGCCAGAGACTTGCACGCAGTCGGACCTGTAGCAAGGGCTGCGGGCGTCGATCGGGATGTGCGGAGGGACCACCCTTATGCAGCTTATGACCGCGTTTCATTCAAGGTGCCAGTTTATGAGCAAGGGGACGTTTTAGCTAGGGTTAAAGTACGTGTTGCTGAAACGTATGAATCCATCAACATCATTCGACAGATCCTGCTCTCTATGCCGACGGGAGAATTAACTCAACAATTAGGTAGGGAAATGATTCCCTACAATTATGCGGTGGGAATGACGGAGTCCCCTCGAGGAGAAAATGTACATTTTATCATGATCGGTAAGGATAAAACTATTTATCGCTATATGGTTCGTTCAGCCTCTTATGTGAATTGGCCGATCATTCCTTTGATTGTGTCCGAAGATATTATTCCTGATTTTCCTTTAATTAACAAGAGTTTTGAGCTATGTTATTCTTGCCTTGATAGATAGGGAGTTTGAGTCGATCTTGTTTTTATACTAAGGAGGACCATGATGTTGAGGATTTTTAGTAAAAGCTTAAAGACAGGTATCGTTACGACGGACTATCCTAAAAATCCGACTGTTCCGGCGTCTGGTTTTCAAGGACTACCGGAGTGGCAGGAGCAAAGTTGCGATCTTTGTGGCCAGTGTTCGGACGTATGTCCAACCAAGGCCATAAAATTGCGGAATAGCAAGAGTGAATCTTTTTGGACAGTGGACCCTAAGAAATGCATTTTTTGTGGTTATTGTGTTGATGTTTGTAAGCAGCATTCCTTGGTTCAAGGTGTGGAATATGAATTAGCTGAATTAGCTGAAAGCGTTGTTCGAGCTCCTCATGTTCAGGCCTTTAAACATTCAGTTCACATACGCCACCTCGATTCAGGGTCCTGTAATGCCTGTGACTGGGAAATGACGACTCTAACCGGCCCTGTTTATGATATACAACGTCTGGGCTTTGATTTTGTGGCTTCTCCTCGTCATGCCGATTTGCTGATGGTGACTGGGCCAGTAACCAGAAACTTAGAAATTGCCGTGCATAAGACCTTTGCAGCTACCCCCGCACCGAAACTTGTCTTAGCTGTCGGCACCTGTGCTTGCAGTGGTGGTATTTGCGGTAAAAGCTATGCTAGTTCCGGTGGAGTTAATAATATTATTCCGGTAGATGTCTTTATACCAGGTTGTCCACCGCGGCCACAAGCCTTAATTCAAGGCTTACTCAAAGCAGTTGGCAGAGCTTGAAACAAACTTTCTCTCGTCAATTAAAAATAATCCCTGGAGCCTGCTGAAATTAGGCTTCCAGGGATTATTTTATCTTAAAAGTATTGTAACAAATTCGTGCGAAACAGTGAACCTGTCCCAGTGTTTTCCCTACACACTTGAAAAAGTGTGTTAAAAGGACCGTCCCCATGACACGCTTACGACACCCCCTTGTTTCAGAATTTAATATCTAGCTCTTTAATCTTGCGATAGAGCGTATTGCGTCCGATTCCTAAGATTTTAGCGGCTGGTGCGATTTTTCCTTTGGTTTGGGTTAGTGCATAGAGGATCGTCTGTTTGGTTTGTTGATTTAGTAAGGTTTCGGTAGCGGGTTCGGATTTTGAAACGGTCTGCTTAAATTCATCCGGCAAGTCTGCTACGGTTAGAATCGAGCTATCTGCTAAAGCAACCATGCTCTCAATACAGTTCTCTAGCTCCCGGACATTGCCAGGCCAGGTGTGCGCTAATAAATGGGAATATACATCTTCTTGAATCCCCAAGATTGGACCGCCAAACGATTCGCAGGCTTTACGGATGAAATGGGGAACTAAATCTCTGATGTCTTCAGATCGTTCACGCAATGGAGGTAATTCTATGGTGACGACTTTCAGACGATAAAATAAATCTAAGCGGAAACGTTCTGTCTCAACCAGCTCGCAGAGGTCTTTGTGCGATGCGGTAATGACCCTTACATTAATTTTTATAGTTTTTGTATCCCCGATTCGGGTAACTTCCTTTTCTTGGAGTACTCGAAGGAGTGCCGCTTGTACATTCAAGGGCATATCTCCAATTTCGTCAAGGAAAATAGTCCCCTTGTCCGCTAATTCAAATTTCCCGGGTTTCCCGCCTCGGCGTGCTCCAGTGAAGGCACCCTCAACATAGCCGAATAACTCGCTTTCAATCAGTGTAGAAGATAGTGAAGCACAGTTCAAAGCAACAAATGGCCCTTCGCAACGTGGACTAAGCTGATGAATTGTCCGAGCAATTATTTCCTTACCTGTCCCGCTTTCTCCGTGAATGAGTACGGAAGAATGGGTTGAGGCAACTTTCGAGGCTCGTGCCAGAGTGCGCTGCGAGAGCTGGCTATTTCCTACCCATAAGGTATTGGATGGAGATTCCTGAGCGAGCTGAAGCGTTCCAACGGCACCTAATGGTTGGCCAGCTTCGTTGACCACACGATTTAAGCGAGAGGAAATGTCTTGCCCGGCGTGATCTTTTAAACGGAGATCCAGAGAATGTCCACTTAACATCCATCCTTTGGGCGTACTGAAGATGTCTACGGCGAGTTGTCCGATGATATCTTCTTGTCTACGCCCAAGCAGTGCAGCGCCGAGAGCATTGATGTTAGTAATAATGCCGGCGTGATTAATGGACAGAAATCCTTGTTGTAAAAGTGAGGAAGCTAGCTTGGCTCCTTCTTGGTAAAATTTAAGCTCATTCTCTAGCTCAAAAAGTCGCAAGTTTTTCTCAATCATACTTGCGCCCATCGTCGCGATGGTTAAGATCTTTTGTCGATCAAGACTGGCTTCCCCACTGATATCTAAAACTCCTAGGGGCGCACCCTTGCTGTTTTGAATCGGGGCAGCCCAGCAGGCTAAGAAATGGTTATCGTGTACAAAGTGCTCCCAACCGAAGACGGAGATGGGGGCATTATCACGGAGAGCAGTTCCGATGGCGTTGGTTCCTCGAATTTCTTCACTCCAACTGGCGCCAGGACTTAAATTCACCTTTTGGGCTTTACTCATAAAGGGCGCGTCACCAATAGCTTCCATAATATAGCCATCGTTATCCCCCAACAAAACGGTGTAATTCGTGCTTCCAAGCAAACTAAAAATGTAAGGCAAAACAGTTTCGCCCGCACGGATTAGAGAATTTTGAGCCTCTCGGCGTTCATTAAGGCGTGGAATAGACAGAATGTCCTGATTAGAAATTAGCGAATGGTCTACTTGAAACTCTACGCTTCTCTGCCAAGAACGAAAGATGGAAGGAGTGACTTCGGATTCAACGCTCTCGCCATTTATAAAACGATTCCAATGGTTCCCCATATCGCACCCATTCCTTTCTAGGCATAGATTTTCTTTATCCTTATGATTGTCAGAATACCATATTTATATAAATCAAACAACAGGTTAGTTGGAAGTAGACTTGCAAAAACTGTTCCATATTGGAGCGTAAGTATCGGCAAAACTGATCGAAAACGGAACAACTAGTAATTTTGGGTAGTCTTACAACCTTATATCTAGTTTTTTTTGGATAAAATTTAGTGTTAAATAGTTTGTGTTAAATAGATTGTTTTAGTTAGTTTAAGTTAGATTAAGTTTGGTTTAATTGGAATAAGTATATTCTAAAACTTTAATTGCAAGATTAATTCTTAAAATTTGGTTTAATTTTGAAGTTTGAAACATTTGGTATGATAATTGCTATATAATAATGAGTAAGACCGCTTTGGGGTTAGTTTTTAAGTTTAATTACTGAAGGAAATGTTTAGCGGAGAAAAAGAAACGAGGAGGAAGATTCATGGGTGGGTATGCTGGTAAAATTCTGCGCATTAATTTAACAGAGGGGAATGTTAGTACTGAGCCTTTAAACATGGAACTTGCGAAGAAATATTTGAGTGGGCGTGGGCTTGCTGGGAAAATGTGTTTTGATGAAGTCGCAGCAGATGTAGATGCTCTTTCTCCCGAAAATAAAATCTTTATTTCTACGGGAGCACTCACAGGAACAAACGCTCCAACGTCTGGCCGGTATATGGTTGTGACAAAATCCCCGCTCAATGGAGTTGCTGCCTCTTCGAACTCAGGGGGATATTGGGGAGCTCAGCTTAAGTTTGCTGGTTATGATATGGTAATCTTGGAAGGCAAAGCAGCTAAACCTGTGTATATTGCCATTAACGACGACAAAGTGGAAATTAAAGATGCAGCTAATCTCTGGGGTAAAGATGTTTATGCGACAACAGAGGCTGTATTGCAGGAATTTGGGGATGAAAAAGCGAAAGTCTTAACCATTGGCCCCGCAGGTGAAAATCTTTCTCTGGTGGCATCGATCATGAATGACAAATTCCGTGCGGCTGGACGAAGTGGCGTGGGTGCTGTCATGGGATCAAAGAATCTTAAGGCGATTGTTGTTCGTGGAACAGGAAAGGTCGAAAATGCGAATCCGGATGAAATAAAAAAAGTCTTAAGCGCGGCTTTGGGAAAACTCAAGGAAAATGGTGTAACTGGCCAAGGACTTGGAACCTACGGTACAGCTGTACTTGTTAACATTGTTAATGAAAGCGGAATATTTCCGGTAAATAACTTCCAAGACGCATATGATCCTGATGCGGATAAAATTAGCGGAGAAACCATGACTGCAAACCACCTGATCAAAAAAGATGCTTGCTATCGCTGTCCGATTGCTTGTGGTCGCTATAGTAAATGGGAAGGCGGCGAAGGCGCTGGACCTGAGTATGAGGCAGCATGGGCCTTTGGTGCTGACTGTGGAGTCCATGATTTTGATGCAGTTCATGCCGCCAATGATTTATGTAATAAATATGGGCTGGACTCGATTTCAGCTGGCTGCACCATTGCCACAGCTATGGAACTGGCACAACGCGGATATATTAAGCCAGAAGAGCTTGAGGGGACACCACTGGAGTTCGGAAATGGCAAAGGAATGGTAGAATGGGTGCGTAAAATGGCTTATGCTGAAGGCCTTGGAGCTAAATTGGCACAGGGTTCTTATCGCTTGGCAGAAAGCTATGGCGTCCCAGAGTTGTCCATGTCGGTTAAGAAACTTGATCTTCCAGCCTATGACCCTCGTGGTATCCAAGGTCATGGTCTTCAATATGCGACTAGTAACCGTGGCGGTTGTCACGTTCGTGGGTATATGGTTTCTCCGGAAATCATCGGCCTTCCAGAAAAACTGGATAAGGATTCCCTTGAGGGAAAAACAACGTGGGTTAAGATCTTCCAAGATTTGACGGCTGTCATCGACTCCCTTGGATTGTGCTTGTTCACTTCTTTCGCCCTTGGCCTATCTGATTACACTGAGCTCGTAAACGCTGTGACCGGTTCCGATTATACGGACGCTGAACTATTGGCTTGTGGAGATCGGATTTGGAACGTTGAACGTTTACAAAACTTAAGAGTCGGAATGACCATGGCTGATGACACACTGCCAAAACGTTTATTAGAGGATGGAATTCCATCAGGTCCTTCAAAAGGAAGTGTGCACAGATTACCGGAGCTTCTACCTGCGTACTAT
The DNA here is from genome assembly GCF_000802135.1 of Desulfosporosinus sp. BICA1-9. Taxonomy (NCBI): domain Bacteria; kingdom Bacillati; phylum Bacillota; class Clostridia; order Eubacteriales; family Desulfitobacteriaceae; genus Desulfosporosinus; species Desulfosporosinus sp. BICA1-9. The sequence continues at coordinate 4,043 of NZ_JUEE01000064.1, read as the reverse complement.
GTTGAACGTGGATGGGATGTAGCTGGCGTACCAACAGCTGAAACCCTTAAAAACCTAGGAATTTAGGACATCTTGACAATTATCTCCCCATTTTAATGGGGAGATAATTGTCAACATACATTCACCAAATATGGTATAATATTCATATAGGGTTCTTTGGAAACCTCAGTAGTTGTGTTGGGGCACGCCAACGATGGATAGGTTTAACGAGATGTTCACTCGTTGCCTAGAATCTTGAAGCTCTCCATTTTAATGGAGCGTAGTTCACGATAGTATATCCTATAGCAAACTTGGTAAAATATCATAGAGTTTTTTAGGGGGACCTTTTTGGGGTCCCCCCTTCGAAGTACTTGGGCATATAGGTAGCCATCGAATCATTGAAAGGAGAGACAGAAGTGCGTGTAACCATTAAATTATTCGCGTCGTTTCGGGATGGCCGGTTTAAGGTTGAAGAGATGGATCTTCCTGAAGGAACTTGTGTTCTTGATATCATTCAACCGCTGAACATTAAACCTGAGGAATTAGCCATATGTCTTCTAAATGGGAAGGATGCTAAGGAAAACACTGTGTTGAAGGATGGAGATACCCTGGCACTCTTCCCACCAGTAGGAGGGGGTTAAATGAAATTCGAGGGTCGTTATGGGCGGAATAAGAAAACCTTGTCTGATGAGGACCAGCTCAAGCTTGCTGCCTCGTCTGTGGCAATTGTGGGTTGTGGAGGACTTGGCGGGTACATTGCTGAAGAGTTCGCACGAATCGGGGTCGGACGATTAATCATTATCGATGGTGATCGCCTAGAGGTTAGCAATCTTAACCGCCAGATTATGGCTACAGAACTCAATCTAGGACAGTGGAAAGTGGAAGCCGCTCAGGAGAGACTGCGAAGTGTGAATTCTGAGGTGCGAGTCGACGTCGTAAAAGGTTGGTTTGAAGAAGATAGGGGTGCTGAATTACTTCGGGAAGTCGATCTCGTCTGCGATGCCCTTGATTCGTTGCCAGCACGGGTTGGCTTGGAACGAGTCTGTCATCAAATAGAGTTACCACTGGTTTTTGCCAGCATCGCAGGTTGGTTTGGTCAACTGGGAGTTAGCTTGCCCGGAGATCATAGCGTTGCGAGGCTATATGGACGCGCCGATAAAGGTGTCGAGAGTGCGTGGGGTAATCCTGCTTTTACGCCAGCTGTCTTGGCAAGCCTAAGTGTGGCAGAAGGGGTAAAGTTACTGGTCGGACGCCAGCCCTCCTTGCGCCATGCTTGGTTACAGGTTGATTTACTGACAATGGAATTTGAACGATTTGAAATACAGTACAACAATTGATCAGGAAAGGTGTAATGAACCATGGGTAGCAGTAGCGAATTGTTTAAAGTCAAAACGTTGGCTGAAGCAATTGAAATCATAAAGCCCTATGTACTCGCCTATTATCAGCGCGTAGAAACCATTCCTTTGGCTGATTCGCTGGGACGAATTCTCACCCAAGCTGTTCCTGCCACCTGCGCATTACCTCATTTTCGCAAGTCCACGATGGATGGAATGGCCGTTCGGGCGGCAGATACGTTTGGAGCGAGTGAAAGTATGCCAGCGTTGCTTCAATGTCATGGGGAAGTACGGATGGGTGAAGCTCCGAAGGAACCCTTGGGGCAGGGTACCGGAATACTAATGCCTACAGGTGGGATGCTGCCTGAGGGTGCGGATGCGGTCGTGATGATTGAACATCTCGAACATTTTGGCGAACAACTCTATGGGGTTACTAAGGCCGTTGCCCCAGGAGAAAATCTGATCGATATTGGGGAAGACTTGATCGAAGGAGAGGTCATCCTTCAGAAATTTACTCGAATTAGGGCGCAGGAAATGGGACTCCTTGCATCCCAAGGAATACTTCAAGTACCAGTGTTGCCCCGCTTCCGGGTAGGAATTTTATCAACAGGGGATGAAATTATTTCTCCGGAACAAGAACCAAAACCTGGACAGTCAAGGGATATTAATGGCTATACACTGCTTGGACAGGCACTGGCGGGAGGTGCCGAAGCTCGTTATTATGGTATTGTGCACGATGATCTCGAAGCACTTCGTTCTGTATTAACTCAAATGTTAGAGGAAAATGATATTGTCTTACTTTCGGGCGGAAGCTCTGTAGGAGCACGGGATCTGTCCGCTCAGCTGATTGGTGAACTAGGAAAGCCGGGACTACTATTTCATGGTTTAGCTCTTCGACCAGGCAAGCCTACAATTGGAGGGGTCGTGGATGGCAAACTGATCTTTGGGCTGCCGGGACATCCCGCTTCAGCAATGATTGTTTTTGAAGCATTAATTCGTCCATGGCTAGATGGGTCTGTCTTATACCCCAAATCTGTTCCCTTGCCAAAGGGAACATTAACTCAAAATTTATATTCTGGAAGTGGTCGAGAAGAGTTTGTTCGTGTTCAGCTCATACCTGACGGAGACGAATGGAAGGTAGAACCGATTCGAGGAAAGTCCGGTCTCATTCGAACGATGGTCTTGGCTGATGGGTTAGTGCATATTCGCATAAATACTGAAGGTATTGAAGCAGGTAAAGAAGTGGCTTTCCGGCTTTGGCGTTAATTATAGAATTATAGAATGGTATGAGGAGGTCAAGTAAACTGTGGAACGGCAAATATATCTTGAAAACAAGGCTTGGCAAGAGGGACTGGCTTTGATGATGGAAAAGCTAGCTGAGCGCTGTGTTCCGAAGAATGAGTTTGTAGATGTACGTTCAGCACTCCATAGAATCACCGGTTCGATTGTCAGGGCCAGACGAAGTTCACCCCATTTTGCAGCATCGGCCATGGATGGCTATGCCATTCGAGCCAAGGATACTCACGGAATCTCGGAGCGGGAGCCGCGGTGGCTAGAACTTGGAAACCAAGCCATTCAAGTCGATACAGGAGATCCTGTTCCTGAGGGAATGGATGCCGTAGTCATGTTGGAAGACGTTTTGGAATTGGGGGAGCGAGGGATCTTAATTCAAGCTCCCGTTGTTCCCTGGAATCATGTGCGACCAGTAGGAGAGGACATTGTGGAAGGGGAAGTACTTCTCCCCATTCATCATCGCATTCGCCCCCAAGATCAGGGAGCCTTGCTCGCTGCCGGGATTCTCGACGTCGAAGTTCGCTGTAAGCCGCGAGTGGGGATTTTGCCTACGGGAGATGAAATCTGCCCACCTGAGGCGGTCCTTCAAGTGGGAGAGATAGTCGATAGTAACTCCACCGTCCTTGCTTCCTTAGTCGAAGAATGGGGTGGGTCGGCTACGATTTGGCCGATAACACCGGATCAACCTGAAAAATTGGAAAATGCTATTCTTGAAATGGCAGCGTCTCAAGATATTCTGGTCATCATCGCTGGATCCTCCCAAGGACGAGATGATTATACCTCCCATATGGTACAAAAGCATGGGACACTGTATTTACACGGCGTAGCCATCAAGCCAGGCAAACCGGTGGTCTTAGGAGAGATTCAAGGAAAGCCAACCTTTGGCATACCGGGTTACCCGGTGTCAACTTACTTGACTGCGCATTTGTTCCTAGAGCCTTGGGTTTATCACTTGCAGGGTTTATCAAAAGGCCTGCCCGCGAGACTGGATGCTGTGATCAGCAAGAAAGTTTTTTCCTCATTAGGCAGTGAAGAGTTTGTGCGTGTTAAGGTAGGGAAGGTTGGAGAACGTTGGGTTGCTGCCCCTCTGAGTCGGGGTGCAGGAGTGACCATGAGTTTAGTCAGAGCGGACGGAATGATCCGGGTTCCCCGCTTACAGGAAGGGTTTCATGAGGGAGAAACCGTACCCGTTGATCTCTTGCGCCCTGTTTCGGAGCTAGAAGAAACTCTCGTGTGTATTGGGTCCCATGATCTGACCCTCGATGTTTTGAGTAGTCATATGAAGTCTAGGGACGGGCGCGGAGCACTTGCCTCAGCTCACGTGGGGAGTTTAGCCGGAATTCTATCCCTGCGCAAAGGAGAAGCCCATTTTGCGGGGATTCATTTGCTCGATCCCGAAACGGGAGAGTACAATCGTTCGTATTTGCAGCGTTTCTT